>DAOUBE010000033.1:0-26563 GCA_034432835.1 Dehalococcoidia bacterium
CAACACCCCAGCCCAGTATCTTACTAAGCACCACCCAGAACTGGTCCCTAAAATAGCCCGACTGTCTCATATGTACTGAACCAGTACACTAACTTGACACCCGTATCTGTCGATAACTATAATGCTTCTGAAGCATTTGAACACTGTTCAGTACCTGATTGTTTTCAGAAAGGGGGTGAGCCGGTTGTCCTACGTGCGTCTTGCCGAGGGGGAGACCTTCGAGAGTCTGCTCAAGCGCTTTAATAAGAAGGTGCAGACCGACGGCATCCTCTCGGAGATCAAGAAGAGGAGCCACTTCGAGCCCCCTTCCATCGAGCGGAAGAAGAGGGCCGCAGCCAAGCGTCGAAAGAGTCTTCGCAACAGCTAACCCACCTTCTAATGTCATTACAAGATAAGTTACTAGAGGACCAGAAAGAGGCCATGCGTCGTGGAGACCAAGTGAAGGTCTCCACGATACGTTTTCTCCGGTCGGCCCTGGGCTACGAGGAGATCGCCCGGGGCCGGCCCCTGGACGATGCCGCCGTGCTGGAGGTGATAGCACGGCAAGTGAAGCAGCACCGTGAGAGCATCGAGCAGTTCCGCCAGGGAGGCCGGGAGGACCTGGCCTCCAAAGAGGAGGCGGAGCTTCGGGTGCTTCTCTCCTACATGCCCCAGCAGCTCTCCAGAGAAGAGCTGGTGGAGCTGGCCAAGAAGGTCATGGCCGAGGTGGGCGCCCGAGGCCCCGCCGATAAGGGTAAGGTTATGGGCCGCCTCATGCCCCAGGTGAGGGGCAAGGCGGAGGGCTCCTTAGTCAACCAGGTGGTGACGGAGCTGCTGGAGGGCTCCCACTAACGATTCACAAGGCCCCTTATTGTCTCTTCCAGGGCCCCTGTTCCTAGACCCGCCCAGTCCTTCACGACTGGCGCCCCTGGGGCGTCCTACACCAACCCGCTGTAAGGCGCCCGCAAAGTCCTTCCGTTCGAAAAACAAGGGCGAGGGAATGGTTATCTACTAATGGAGAGTTCCTCCGAACACAGTGTGGCCTGCCGCGGGCGGTTTGGGGTGTCATGCTGAGAGCCTGCCCTGAGCCTGTCGAAGGGAGATGGTTGGACTCCTGGGCTTCCAACCACCTTCCGCCAGGATTTACCCTGAGCAGAGCCAAAGGGAAGTATCGAGAGGGGCATTGTCATCCTTTATTGTGTCCCGACGCGATCAGGGCTTGACCAATTGGTATAGGCAGGCGCGGTAATGCTATACTGATAGCGTGATCAAAGCGGTCCTTGTGCTGCTTGTGCTTGTCTTTGCCATTGTGGATTTTAGCCGTACTGGTTGTGTTGCCCCGGCTTGCTCCCGGGGCCCTTGCCGACTTGCAGTTTGAGTGGCCCCTGGGTAATAGTCCAACTGCCTCTCCTCCCGGGAGTGACGGAGATGGTTCCTCAGGCTCAAGCGGGCAGCGGGGAACAACACCAGCCCCTATCCTGGTGCCACTTCAAGAGCAAGGCTCTACGGGCACTCCGGTGCCTGTGGACTTCCAGCTCGGCGTCGCCCAGACCCAGCCGGTCGAGACCAGCACACTGTTCAACGTCGGGAAAGGTCAGGGCCAGGGTGGGTGACAGCTACGCCAAGATCGACGGGAAAGATGTTTACACGGTCAACCTAGGGACCATAGGGGCGCGTCAGATGGCACAGAGGGACGCCTCCTCTGGGATACAGGTGGGCCTAGCCCAGAGGCGTACAGCCCAGAACCAGGGTATTATATTTCAGGTCAAGGTGGTCTCAGACGAGCATACCGAGGGGTTCCCTCCCATGCGTTGCACTGAAACAGGATGTGAGGTACCGCAGTGAAGTTTGGTATCATCGTTTTCCCCGGCACATGGAGCGACGGCGACTGCTACCACGCCTTGAAGGACATCCTGGAGCAGGAGGCGGAGTATGTCTGGCACCAGGAGAAAGACCTGTCCAGGTTCCATGCCGTCATCCTGCCGGGTGGCTTCTCCTACGGCGATTATCTGCGACCGGGGGCCATCGCCCGGTTCTCCCCGGTGATGGTGGCGGTGGAGCGCTTCGCCGCCAGGGGCGGCCTGGTGCTGGGTATCTGCAACGGCTTCCAGATACTTTGTGAGGCGGGCCTGCTGCCGGGGGTGCTCATCCACAACAGCCACCTCCAGTACCGCTGCCAGTGGACCCACCTACGGGTGGAGAACGCCGATACCCCCTTCACCTCGGCCTGCAAGCCTGGGCAGGTGCTGCGTATCCCCATCTCCCATGGCCAGGGCAACTACTTTGCCGATCCGGAGACCCTGGCCAGGCTGAAGGCCCGGGGGCAGGTGCTGTTGCGCTACTGCACCCCCGAGGGGGTGGTGACGCCCGAGGCCAACCCCAATGGGGCGGCGGACAACATTGCCGGCATCGTGGATGAGAGGGGAAACGTGGCGGGGATGATGCCCCACCCGGAGCGGTGCTGCGAGGAGCTTCTGGGCGGCACCGACGGGCGGTACATCTTCCAGTCTATGGTACAGAGCCTGGTGGCCCTATAGATGGCAGTCCTCTTCGCTATGCTGGCAGCGCTCAACTGGGGGAGCTCTGCCATTTTCGTCAGGCTGGGGTTCGTGCGAACCAAACCGGCGCCGGGCACTTTCTTCACCATGGCCGTGAGCACGGTGATGATCCTGGTGGTGGCCCTGGTGCTGGACCTGGACGCCCTGGCGGCCATCCCGGCCGTGGCCATAGGGTGGCTGGCGCTGCTGGGAGCCCTGAACTACCTCTTCGGGCGTTTCCTCAACTTCTGGAGCGTGACCCTGGCGGGGGCAGCTCGGGCCACCCCTGTGGTTGCCGTGTCGCCCCTGTTCTCTCTGCTCTTCGCCGTGGCAGTGGCCGAGGAGCGGGTGACGCCTCCCATCCTGGTGGGTACCGTGCTCATAGTGCTGGGGCTGGTACTAGTTATCAGCGAGAGCTTTGGACGTGCAGACAAGACTGAGAGCCGATAAAAAGACTCTCATCGGCCTGGGGCTGGCCCTGGCGGCGGCCGCTAGCTACGGCGGCAGCGCGGTGCTGGCCCGTCACATCGTTCAGGAGTACACCACGCCCCTGGCGGCGTCGGCGGTGGGGCTGCTCTTCGGCACCGTCTATCTCTTCGCCTTGTCCGTGGGGAGCCTCAACAGCGTCTCCCGGCTGTCCAGAAGGGCCTACCTGTACCTGGCCCTGGCCGGGGCCACCTCGGGGGTCGGGGCCACCTTCCACCTCTTCGCCCTGGACCGGGCGCCCGTGGTGGTAGTCGCCCCCGTGTCCTCCATATACCCCCTGGTCACCCTGGTCCTCACCTTCATATTCCTAAAGCAGGTGGAGAGAATCAGCCCCAGGGTAGTGCTGGGCACCGTCATGGCCATCGCAGGTGTCATTCTGGTCATCCTTGGACAGGCAGGTTAGTATGCCCGTACCCAAGAAACTGTTAGAGGAAGTCGCCCTTACCGAGAAGGAATACGAAGCCATAGTGGAGAGGCTGGGCCGAGAGCCCAACCCGGTGGAGTTGGGCATGTTCGGCAGCCTGTGGAGCGAGCACTGCGGCTATAAGCACTCCAAACCCCTGCTGCGCCTGTTTCCCTCCGCCGGGCCGCGGGTGCTGGTGCCGGCGGGAGGGGAGAACGCTGGGGTGGTGGACATAGGCCAGGGGCTGGCCGTGGTGTTCAAGATCGAGTCCCACAACCATCCATCGGCGGTGGAGCCTTTCCAGGGGGCCGCCACCGGCGTGGGGGGCATCGTGCGGGACATCCTGGCCATGGGCGCCCGGCCCATCGCCCTGATGAACTCCCTGCGCTTTGGGCCCCTGGACGACCCCCACAACCGGTACCTGCTCAAGGGCGTGGTGGGAGGCATCTCCTGGTACGGCAACTGCATAGGCGTGCCCGACGTGGGGGGCGAGATCGTGTTCGCCTCCTCCTACAGCCACAACCCCCTGGTGAACGCCCTGTGCGTGGGCCTTGTGGAGAAGGGGCGCCTGGTGCGGGCCTCCACCGGCCGCGCTGGCAACGTCCTGCTCCTAGTGGGCGCCGAAACGGGCCGCGACGGCATCCACGGCGCCTCGGGGCTGGCCTCGCGCACCTTCGAGGAGGAGCGGGAGCTGCGGCCCACGGTGCAGGTGGGCAACCCCTTCCTGGAGAAGCTGCTCATCGAGGCATGCCTGGAGGTGGCGGCCACCCCTTACTTGGAGGGGATGCAGGACCTGGGCGCCGCCGGTCTCACCAGCGCTTCGGTGGAGTCGGCGGCCCGGGGAGGCGGAGGCATCGACCTGGACCTGTCCCGAGTGCACCGACGGGAGGAGGGCATGACCCCCTACGAGGTGATGCTATCCGAGTCCCAGGAGCGGATGCTGCTGGTGGTGAGGCCGGAGCACGTGGAGCAGGTGAAGGGCATCATGCAGCGGTGGGGTATCCCCTGCGCCGAGGTGGGCCAGGTGACCTCCGACGGCTCGGCCACGGTACGGGATGGCGGAGAGACGGTGGCCCAAGTACCGGTAAAGGCTCTGACCACGCCTCCCCTGTACCGGCTGAAGGGGGTGGAGGACCCCCGGATTCGAGAGAGGCGGGAGCAGCCCCTGGATGACCTGCCCCTGCCCCAGTGGCCGGCCGGCTCCGTGCTGCTGCGCCTGCTGGCCTCGCCCAACATCGCCAGCAAAGAGGCGGTCTTCCGCCAGTACGACCACCAGGTGCAGACCAACACGGTGGTGCCGCCAGGGGCTGACGCCGCTGTGCTGCGTATCAAGAACACGCGGCTGGGTATCGCCCTCTCCACCGACGGCAACGGGAGGTACTGCTACCTGGACCCCTACCAGGGCGGGGCCATCGCCGTGGCCGAAGCCTGCCGCAACGTGTCGTGCATGGGTGCCCAGCCCCTGGCCCTCACCGACGGCCTGAACTTCGGCAACCCGGAGCGGCCAGAGGTGTATTACCAGATGGAGGAGTGTATCAAGGGCATGGCCCGGGCCTGTGAGGTGCTGGGGGTGCCCGTGGTCAGCGGCAATGTCAGCCTGTACAACGAGACCCGGGGCGAGGCCATCTATCCCACTCCTATTGTGGGGGCCCTGGGCCTGCTGGAGGAGGTCACCCGCCACGTCACCCTGGCCTTCCAAGAGCCGGGGGATGTGGTGGTGCTCCTGGGCGCTCCGGAGGTGCGGGGCCAGGCCGAGGACCTGGCGGGCAGTGAGTACCTAGCGGTGGTGCACGGCCTGGTGGCCGGCAGGCCCAGGATAGACCTGGAGCTGGAGCGAAGGGTGCAGAAGCTATGTCGCCGTGCCATTGCCCAGGGGGTGGTCCGGTCGGCCCACGACTGCTCCGACGGCGGGCTGGCTGTGGCCCTGGCCGAGTGCGCCATCGCGGGGAAGGTGGGCTTCCAGGGGCAGTTCACCGTGGGTGGGCGTTGGGACGCCGCCCTCTTCGGCGAGGCCCAGTCCAGGGTAGTGGTGTCAGTGGCTCCGGACAGGCTGAGGGAGGTGGAACGGCTGGCACAGGAGGCAGGGGTGCCCCTGGTGGTGCTGGGGAAGGTGGCGGCCCGAGGGTTCCAGGTGCCCGGGCTGCTAGACCTAGAGATGGAGCGGGTGGAGCATGCCTGGCGCTACGGGCTGGAGGAGGCGCTACGGTAGGGGAGAGAAGAGGGGATAGGGGTTAGGCGAGTGGCTTAGCGGGGAGGTTCCCTGGTGCTCTTGGAGGGGAGTGCCGGGAACGTTTTCTTTTTTGTTGGCGTAATGTTGTTTAAAAGGTCCTTGTTACAGTGGGGCTGGCTAGTCTAGTGCGGGTGACGGATATGCATCCACCATGCAGGGCGGTATTTACTGAAAAAAGCATAAAGGCTTGACTGTGTAAATGTAAAGTGTGGTACGGTGATGGGAAAAGGCAGACTGTGGAGGGGCCGTGGCCACCTATGAGGCCGTCAAGACCCGAGTGTTACTGGTGGATGAGTACCCCCTTATGCTGCACGCCCTGAAAGAGCTCTTGCAAGAAGAGCAGGAGATAGAGGTTATAGGCCACTGCCACAGCCTGCTGAAGGCTGCAGGACTGGTGCAGCAGCTCACCCCAGATGTGTGCATCATAGATATAGGCACAGCAGGCCCCTGGGGCTGGGAAGAGGTCATCAAGAGGATGCTGGATGCCTCACCGGGTACAGGGGTGATAGTGTTCACCTTTTTGGATAAGCCCGGGCTGGCCCTTGAGGCCCTTCAGGCAGGGGCCAGGGGGTACCTGCTCAAGAAGAGCGGGAAAGAAGAACTTCTTAGGGCCATACGCAGGGTGAGGGATGGTAAGACCTACCTTTGTACATACACCCTCCAGGCCCTGGGCAGGGAGACGGAAGCAAGGCCCCCTGGGGGGAGATGGTATGGGTGGAGAACCTGGTAAAAAGCCAGGACAAGTATCAAACCCTTACCTCCCGCGAAAAAGAAATCCTCTCCCTGATAGTTGAAGGACGCACCAATAAAGAGATCGCCGAGGGGCTTCATCTCAGCGTGTATACAGTTAGGACCTACTGCCAGCGGATCATGGGGAAGCTGGGCCTGCACAGCCGGGTACAGCTTGCGACATATGCAGTGAAGAAAGGCATCGGGAGTACAACAGCCAACCAGTAGGCCCTTCTTTCACCCTTATACCGCACCGCTGTACGACAAACATCGTACAAGATTGTGTGCATTTGGGGGACAGAGAGAAGCCTCCGGTTTGCTAGCCTTTAGTCAGCCAGTTCTACCTCAGTGTTCACAAGATTCGAGTAACACCTGTCAGTCGGCTTAGGGATTATCAGTTGCCAAACTATTTGAGAGCGAACGGTGCTATGAGGAAACGGTTGGTGCATTATGGCTTAGTCTTCGCAACTATGTTTCTAGCCAGTGGTCCTCTATCTGCCAGAACCCAGAGTAATATACAGATATCTTAACAGATATCTTACAGGCCTTTAGCTGTACGACCGTCCATGACCTTAGTTACCATGACATTGAAGACGGGGGCGGGGGAAGGGCGGTAGGACATATCATACTGGACTTCTGTACTTCAGATGCGCCACCTTTGGTAAAGGCTAATATTTTTGGGGAGTCGCGTACCGAGCAGCCGCAGCGTAACATAGATTACATGTCTGTTAGTGTGGCGCTCTACTGGAACGATACCTACAAAGGCGGCGACTATTTGTCCTGCTCAAGTTGCTGGATTACAAGAGACGAAAACGGTGAGCCAGCTTTCTATTCTGGCTTCCCAGAAGATATCCCTGGAGAGGCAAAGGAACTCAACACTACTTTGAATCAGGCCCTTGGAGGTGGTCAACTAACACGGAAGCCTGGTGTTATGCCTTCGGTCATGATAATTGGCAGTGCGGCCATCTGCACTAGGGCACATACAAATGCAAGTGTTTTAGGACTGCCGACTCTTAGGATGAGGGGATTTCATGAAGGGAAGATTCAGGCTGATAGCTGCAGCGGGAGCATTGGTGGTATCGGTGATAGCACCAATTCTAATTTTTACCACCATCAGTCGCAATGACCACAGCGTCGACATGGCCCTTCGGCTGGCAGAGGCATCTTCCCTTTCTCAGCAATTCCTGACTAAGGAGGTCAAAACCTACAGAAGCCGCGGGTACCTGATTCAAGGCCCGGAAATGCTCCCGGACATCCGTGGAAACATGGGCCGGCAGGTCAACAGGACCACCCACTACAAGATCGAGACAGAGGTCCAGATGCCAGACCGGGCCAAAGTGGTTATATCTCACACCTATGTGTTCGAGGACAACCCCGGCGTTCATTATGATCCTCGTGGCTGCGATACTGTAAGCATATGGGTAGGCACGACGGTGTATGACCAACATTGTGACGGTTCATGGTCAACTCGCGTCAAGGAGAAGCCGTTGGCACTGGACCAGGAACCATTTGCAAACTACTGGGAAGCTCTACAGCGCCTAGGTTCCGTGAAACTCGTTGGCAGCGGGACTGCAGACGGTGCTCCTGTAGATGTTTTTGCAGGGGTGTACGTCGATAAAAGCGGTCGAGAACATCAGGTTATTGTCAAGGTGGGTAGTGAGGACAACTTGGTGCGTTACATTAAGGACAACTCGGCCCTAAGTTTGTGGGAGTGGGAGATCTGGGACATCAACGACCCGTCTGTGCAGATAGAGCCACCTATTAGTTGAAAATCGAACCGAGGTAAAGCCCTAAACTCGTCTCCTGTATTCCATAGGTAGCGTTTCAAGACCCATCTAAATTCGCCGCCCCGACCTAGCGGTTGAGGGAAGCTGGTGACTGGAAAGCGACCCAAAGGCTGGCAACGGAGGATTTCCAGGGGTAAGACCTCTTGGTTTTTCAGCGGGCGATGGGGCCCGGGACAGGCACCCTCGTGCCCTCATTTTACTGACCCTACCCAGTGGGAAGCAGAGCCTGATGAGGAGTTTCATTGCCCCTGGCAGGTACCCCGCCTGCCTGAAGGCCCAGGGACGCTGGTCCACGCGCAAGCTGGGAGCGGGCACGGCTAACCAGTGGCAGGGGAGAAGCCCGACAGGTTGGCCAGCTCCTCCAGGGTCATGGTACCCTCGTACATGCGGCCGCCAATCTCCCACGTCGGATAGGCGCGCACCCCCTTTTGCTGGCACAGTTGCGGCTGAGGGTTAGAGCCCCCTGGGTCACACTCCACGTAGTTTACATATCTAAAGGCATCGCCAAAGAGGCGCTTCTGCTCGGCGCAGTGGGGGCACCAGTAGGCGCCGTACATCACCGCACCCTGGGCTGTCAGGTGGCGGGCCAGGGCCTCGCGGTAGGCTGCGTCGGCTTTGGCCGCGGGGCCCAGGCTCTGGGGCAGCAGAAAAGCGGCGGCCAGCACCACCACGGCCACCAGGGATGCCGCCCGCAGGGGTTTGGCCCAGTCCCTCTCCATCAAAGCCCTCAGCCTGAGCGCCATCACCCAGATGGCTGCCATCACCACCGCCGAGGCTACGCAGTAGGGGCAGATGGCCCGGATGGTGAACAGCTCCCGATAGGTCAGGTAGGCCGCGAAGGCAAGGCCCGCCGCGGAGAGAAGGTGCAGCGTTACCCGACGGGTCCTCTCCTTAAAAGGGAGGAGGGCGGTGGTGGCGATGGCCGCGTAGCCCAGCACGCCCAGGAGGGCTACGGGGATACCTAAGAGCCTGGAGTACGGGCTGGCCCGCACCAGGTCGCAGCCCGAGCCAGGGGCACAGAACCCGGCGGTGGCGCCGCTGAAGTGCAGGTAGGTGAGGTAGATGGAGAGCCCGGCTCCTACCAGGGCCAGAAGGGCTATGGGATACTGGGGCCTGGGTCTTTCCTGTTGAACTGTTCTGAGGGTCTTTCTTGGTTTCCTTGCTTTTCGGCGAATCGTCACAATTCCAGTATATTACGCCGGCCGCCCTTTAGCAACCTCGAACTCAGATAGGGCCACTTCATGCCCCGCGGGGAACCTCGGCCCCGCTCTCCTTGACAAAGGCGATGACCAGGACCATGAGGGCTGTGACGGCGGGGAGGACCATCAGGCCCGCCTCCAGGGAGCCGGTGGCGTCTCGCAGGGCCCCCATGAGTACGGGCCCGCTGAAGCCCCCCACCTCGGCGGCGGCGAAGAAGAGGCCGGCCGCCGCACCCATGCGCCGGGAGCCGACCCCGGGGGTCTCCATTAGAAGAAGGGTCAGAAGAGGCATCATGGCGCTCCTGGCAAAGCCAGTTATTATCAAGGCAGTTATCAGCCCTGCCGCATCTAGCAGCACCAGCCCCAGGGTGGACAGGGTAAGCACGGCCAGGATGGCTATGACCACCCGTACCCGGTAGCCCCGGCGGGCCAGGCCAGGGATGGAAAGCAAGCCGCAGCCACCGGCGGCAGTGGCCACCCCGGCCCAGATGCCCGCCTGGCGCAGGGTCATGCCGCGCTCCTCCAGAAGGGTGGGCACCCAGTTGTTCAGGCCGTGGTTCAGCAGGAAACTGCCCACGGCCATGACCAGCAGAAGCTGCACGTTTCTTATGGCCATCAGGGATCTGATGACCTGCCAGCCCCGGGCCTCCTCCCGCCGGGAGTGGCCCTCCTCTGCTCCGCTCAGCGCTTGGTGGTCCCGAGCGAAGGCCCACCATATCGCCAGAATGGCCAGCACCATAGCGCCGTACACCAGGGAGATGCCCCGCCAGGTGCCCGTCAGGGGCAGGACCAGGCTGCCCGCCGTGGCCAGGGCGAAGGCGGAGCCGGCCAGGGGAGCTGTGCTGTAGATCCCCGCCGCCAGGCCTCGCTCCCTACCCTGGAACCACTGGGAGACCAGCTTGGGTGCCCCTATAGAGACGATGGGCCCGCCAAAGCCGAAGAGGCCAACGGCCAGGAACAGGGTGTAGAAGTTGTTGGCAGCACCCCGGGCCACAAGGGAGAGCAGCATCACCAGGGTGCCCAGGGCCAGGGACCGCCGCACCCCCAGGCGGTCCACCAAGGTTCCCAGGGGAGAGGCGGTGCCGATGTACACAAGCTGCCACGCGCCCAGCACCAGGCCCATCTGGCTGCTGGTCATCCCCAAGTCCTCCAAGATAGGGGAGACCAGGGGTGGGATGGAGCCGGTGGTAAGCCCAAAGGAGAAATAGACCAGCCACACCAGGGCCAACATGAGCCACCGGGTAGCGCTGCTGTGGGCCTCCTTGCTGGAGAGGGCGAGGGGATCAGGACTGGGGCCGGGTCTCATATTCGGGCAGAGTATATCACAGCCAGGCACGGGCTGGGGTTTGCGGGCAATCCCCAGGAACTGGACCTGTTTTATACCACTCCTGGCCCCTTCCAGCGGCTTTGACTTGTTGTATAATAGCTACCGGCGAATAGAGTAGAGCATTTCCTTCTGAATGTAACCCGTAACGCTTCTGCTGGGAGTTTTCGGTATGCGAGTGATATTTCTCCAGGATGTGCCTCATAAGGGCAGGGCCGGCGACGTCAAAGAGGTAGCCGACGGCTATGCCCGAAATTACCTGTTTCCCAAAGGGCTGGCAGTGGTGGCCACTCCCGAGGAGATGAAGCGCATCCAGCGCATCAAGAAGGCGGCCGATGAGCGGCGTCTTAAGGTGTTGGAGGACGTGAAGGCCCTGGTCCAGGCCCTGGAGGAGACTCCTGTGACCCTCAAGGCCAAGGCTGGCCCCACGGGGCGCTTCTTCGGCGCCATCACCAACATCCATGTCGCCCAGGAGCTGGCCAAGCTTACCGGCCGGGAGATAGACCGGCGCTCTGTGGCCATGGAGCCCATCCACGAGCCTGGGGAGTACACCGCCGCCGTTGACCTTCACCCCGAAGTCAAGGCCACGGTGAAGGTCATCGCCCAGGCAGAAGAGTAGCCACCGTACCCCACGGATAGAGGGCTCTGAGGACCTGTTTCCCCACCTCTGCCGCAAGGCGGAGGCTTGGTGCCTCGGCTCTAGGACTACTGAGTTGGAGGCTTCTTGGCATAGGGCCGTCTGGCTCGCCAAGACCCTTATGTCTTGAGTGTCCTTGACCTTTTCCCCGCCCTGACGCGGGACGGTTCTCTTAAAGCTGTGGCAGTGGTATGCTTCATTGCCGCCAGGTTTAGCTGACTTTTGGGCCTGTTGGAGGGCTCGGAGGCGGACCGATGTACGCAGAGAGGCTACCTCCCCACAATATCGAGGCCGAAGAGGCCGTCCTGGGTTCTCTCCTTATAGATGGCAGCGCTATTCTGCGGGTAGCCCCCTTACTGAAGCCCGAGGACTTCTTCCGCGAGAAGAACCGCTTCTGCTACGAGGCGTGCTTGGCCCTCTTCGAGAGAGGAGAGGCCATCAACCAGGTCACGGTGGCCCACGAGCTGGAGCTGCAGAAGCGGCTGGATGAGGTGGGAGGGGCCGCCTACCTGAGCCACCTGGTCTCCGTGGTGCCCACTACGTTACATGTGGAGCACTACGCTCGCATCGTCCACCGCACCCACATCATGCACCGCCTCATCCAGGCCGCCGCCGAGATCGCCGCCATAGGGTACGAAGGCAGCGCCGACGTGGAGGCCGCCTTGAACAGGGCGGAGGACATCCTGTTCAAGATACGGGGCCGCGAGTCCACCAGGGACTTTGTCTCCCTGCGAGAGATCATGGACCAGTTCTTGGAGGAGAAGGCCGCCCTGGTGGAGCCGCTGCCTCGGCTGGGTGCTCCCATCATGTCGGGTTTCGATACTCTGGACGAGCTTCTGGGGGGCCTCCAGCGGTCGGACCTGGTTATCCTGGCAGCCCGGCCAAGCCTGGGCAAGAGCACCCTGGCGGTGAACATCGCGGTCAACGTTGCCAAGCGGGGCGGTGTGGTGGGTATCTTCAGCCTGGAGATGAGTAAGGAGCAGCTAGCCCTGCGCATGCTGTCCAGCGAGTCCCAGATAGACAGCCACCGCCTGCGCCTCCACCTGTACACCGAGGCGGAGGAGCGCCGCCTCGATGACGCCGTGGGCACCCTCTCGGAACTGCCCATCTACATCGACGACACGCCTCTACAGAGCATCGTGGAGATGCGCAGCAAGAGCCGCCGCCTTCACCTGGAGAGGGGCCTGGACCTGCTGGTGGTGGATTACCTGCAGCTCATCCAGACCGACGGCCGGGGGGAGAACCGCGTGCAGCAGATCAGCGAGATATCGCGCTCCCTCAAGGGGCTGGCCAGGGACCTGAACGTGCCCGTGCTGGCCGTCTCCCAGCTCAGCCGCGCCGTGGAGGTGCGCCCGTCCCACCGGCCCCAGCTATCGGACCTGCGGGACAGCGGCAGCATCGAGCAGGACGCCGATGTGGTGATGTTCATCTACCGCGAGGACGTGTACTACACCAAGGAGGAGTGGGAGCGTAATCACCCGGACCAGGAGTACCCCAAGGGAATCGTGGAGATAATCGTGGCCAAGCACCGCCACGGGCCGGTGGGCAGCGTCAACATGTTCTTCAAAGATAACCTGGCCTGCTTCCAGGACCTGCCGGCCCAGGGAGCCGCCTAGATGCCTTCGGTGAAGGGGTTCCCACCGGGGACGCGGTACACCCCTGTGCCCAGCCCCCTCCTTGGGCCGCTGCTCAGGGAGATCGATGACCTGGCGGAGCTAAAATGCACCCTGCGGCTTATATGGCTCCTCAGCCAGAAGAAGGGGTACCCTCGCTACGTGGCCCTGTCGGAGCTGCTGGCCGACGGAGTGCTGGTGGCAGGCCTTGAGGGGGCGGAGGAGGCGGTACGTCGGGGTGTGGGCAAGGCCGTGGCCAGGGGCACCGTGCTCTCGCTACCCATAACCCAGGACGGTGTGGAGGGAGAGCTGCTGTTCTTGAACACGGAGTCGGACCGACGGGCTATGGAAGCGCTCAGCCAGGGAGAACTGGAGGTGCGAGGCGTATCCCCCAAAGGCAGGCCCCCCATGCAGCCCCCGGCGTCCGGGACCGGACAGCCCAACATCTTCACGCTGTACGAAGAGAACATCGGCCTGGTGACGCCCCTCTTGGCGGAAGAGCTGAAGGAGGCCGAGGCCACCTATCCCTGGGCCTGGGTGCAGGACGCCTTCAAAGAGGCGGTGAGCCGCAACCGGCGCAACTGGCGGTACATCCAGCGCATCCTGGAGCGCTGGGCAGCCGAGGGGAGGAGCAGAGATGGAGAGCCTGGGAGACATACTGAAGCGATTGACCGTAAAGAGTACCTCCGAAGGTATGGCCGAGGTGGCGGGACCTGAGGCCATGTCCGAGCCCCAGGAGCCAGCCTGCCCGCAGTGCCAGGGGATGGGCTGGGTGCGCCTGAAGGTGCACCTGGGCCATCCCGACTTTGGCAAGGCGGTGCCGTGCAAGTGCCAGAGGCAGGAGAGCCAGGCCCAGAGGCTGGCCCGGCTGCACCGGTACAGTAATCTGGGCCCCCTCTCTCGCATAACCTTCGAGAATACAGACCCCAACGGGAAGCTGCCCGGCGAGGAGAGCAGGAGGCTGTTCCGCCAGGCCATGGAGGTTGCCCAGCGGTTTGCCCGGGAGCCCAAGGGGTGGCTGGTGCTGGCCGGGCCCAGCGGGTCGGGCAAGACCCACCTGGCCGCGGCTACGGCCAACGGCTGCATGGCCACAGGCTACCCAGCCTTCTTCATGGCTGTGCCCGACCTGCTGGACCACCTGCGGGGGGCCTATTCGCCCGAGAGCCCCGTCTCCTACGACGAGCTGTTCGAGCACGTTCGCAACGCCCCTGTGCTGGTGCTGGACGACCTGGGCTCCCACAGCAGCACTCCTTGGGCCCAGGAGAAGCTGTTCCAGGTGCTGAACCACAGGGCCAACGCCCAACTACCCACCGTCATAGTGGTCAACGTGCCCCTGGAGCGCCTGGAAGAGCGGTTCAGGACCCGTCTGGAGGCGCCGGGCTTCTCCACGGTGTTGCGGCTGGGGAGGGAGTCGGCCCCCCTGTTTCAACAGATCGGCGGGTTGAACCAGGAGATGCTCAAGGAGATGACCTTTGAGCGCTTCGACGTGCGGGGCAACGGGGCGGATGCCCAGGAGAGGGCCAGCCTGGAGGCCGCCCTGAAGGCCACCAGGAACTACGCCAAGGACCCCCAAGGCTGGCTGCTCCTCATCGGGCCCCACGGGTGTGGCAAGACCCACCTGGCGGTGGCCAGCGCCAACTACCGCCTAAAGCAGGGCCAGCCGGTGTTCTTCGCCTTTGTGCCGGCGCTGCTGGACTACCTGCGGGCCGCCTTCAGCCCGGACAGCGTGGTGACCTACTACCAGCTCTTCGATCAGATCAAGAGTGCCCCGTACCTAATTCTGGATGACCTGGGGCCGGAGAGCAGTACGCCCTGGGCGGAGGAGAAGCTGTACCAGATCATAGTCCACCGGCACAACGCCCGCTTGCCTACCGTCATCACCACCCAGCGGCTCCTGGAGGACATGAAGCCGGCCATCAGCTCCCGCCTGCGGGACCCTCGGGTGGTGCAGATGCTGCCCATCAGCGCCCCGGACTACAGGAATCAGGAGCGTGTGCGGGCTGCGCCCAGGACCAGGAAGCAGGCGGGCTAGGGGGCGGTACGTAACTTTCTCCTGTCTTGGTTGACACTGCCTTCAGGGTTCCCTATATTCACCCTTGCTATGCGTATGGGCAACGTGGAAATTCAATGGCTGAGCGACGGCACCGTGCGGCTGGATGGCGGTGCCATGTTTGGCGTGGTGCCCCGGGTGCTGTGGAAGGCCCGCGTCAAGCCAGACAGGAAGAACCGCGTGACCATCGCCCTCAACTGCCTGCTGGTGCAGTCAGGCGGGAAGCGGATACTGGTAGATACCGGGGCCGGCACCAAGCACCCGCCCAAGCGCCGGACCATCTTTGGCATTCAGGCGGGCAGGCTGGCCCGGGACCTGAGGGCCCGGGGCCTGGAGCCTGGGGATATCGACATGGTGGTGCTGACCCACCTGCATTTCGACCATGCCGGCGGCGCCACCCGGTTGGATGGAGGCGGAAGGCTGGTGCCTACCTTTCCCAGGGCCCAGTACCTGGTCCAGCGGGGGGACTGGGAGGAGGCCACCCAGACCAACGAGCGGACCAGGAACGCCTACTACCCCGAGGACTTCTTGCCTCTGGACGAGCACCGGCAACTGGTGCTTCTGGACGGGGATGAGGAGATTGCGCCTGGGGTGTGGGTGAGGCGCACGGGAGGGCACACCCGGGGGCACCAGGTGGTGCAGATAGATTCGGATGGGGAACGGGCGGTGTGCCTGGGGGACGTGGTGCCCACGCCCCACCACCTGCACCTGCCTTACATAACCGCCTGGGACCTGTACCCTCTGGACACTCTGGCGGCCAAGCGGCAGTACCTGCACCAGGCGGAGAAGGAGGGCTGGCTGGTACTCTTTGGCCACGGGGTGGGGCAGCGGTCGGGGTACCTGGAGCGCAACGGCGACCGGCTGGGTCTGAGAGCGACGGAGCTCCCCTGACCAGGGCCAGGTACACGCCCTGGAAGGGGTTCAGCCTTTTCTCCCGGGGCCGGCAGGACGAGCACCGAGGGCGAGCCATGGAGCTGTAGGATGGATTGCGTGTTCTGTCGCATTGTGGCTAGAGCAGCGCCGGCCAACATCCGCTACGAGGACGATGAGATCATGGTCATCGATAACCGGCTGCGGCTGGCCCCGGTGATGCTGCTGGTGATGCCCAAGAAGCACATGTCCCAGAGCGAGATGTGGAGCAATGGCCTCATCTCGCGGATAGGTCAGGTGGCCGTGGAGATGGGGGAGCGGTACTGTCCCCAGGGCTTCCGGCTGCTGTCCAACTTCGGCGTCCACGCCCTACAGACCCAGGAGCACGCCCACCTCCATGTGGTGGGAGGCATGCCCCTGGGCCTCTATGTGTAGGCATCTCCGCAGGCATGCCGGGCTGGTGAATAGGCTGGCCGGCTCCCCAGCCCTGGCAGCTTTGTGGTGAACAGTCCCTACTCCACCAGGCCGTGCTTGTAGGCCAGGATGGCTGCCTGTATGCGGTTGGAGACCCCCAGCTTGTTGAAGATGCGCTGGAGGATGTTCTTGACCATGGACAGGCTGTAGTGGGTCTCTTCGGCGATCTCCTCATTGATCTTGCCCATGGCTAGGAGCTGCAGGACCTCGCGCTCCTTGGCGCTGAGGCTGCTGAACATGGAGTCCTGGGGCATGCGCCCCTTGACCGAAGGTTGACCTACGGCAGAGGGGGCCTTGGCCAGCAGCCTGGGGTCGATGACCATGAAGCCCTGAGAAGCGGCATCGATGGCGCGGAGCAGATGTTCGGCGCTGATGTCCTTGAGCATGTAGCCGTGGGCTCCCAGGCCCACCAGCCGGGTGAGAGAGTCCAGCTCCCGCTCGTCGGCAAAGACCAGCACCGTGGAGCTGGGCTGGACCTCTTTGATCTGCCGGACCACCTCCGCGGGCTCCTGGCCGGACATCCCCAGGGCTAGAAGCACTATGTCGGGCTTCAGGGTCTGGACCAGCCGGACGGTCTCGCTATTGCTCCTGGCCTCGCCCACCAGCCGCAGCCCCGGCTCCCTGGCCAGGATGCTCTGAAGACCCTCCCTCAAGATATCGCTGTTGCTGGCTATGATAACCGTCCGCCGTTGGGTTGCCTCAAGGGCCACTCTTTCGTGCTGCAAGACCACCATCCTTACCCTCCTTTCGGTGTGTCTGCTGACCGGACCACCCGGTCAATGGCACTGGCCATTTATTAGCCTGTTGGCCAGATTGTCGCCGGGCAAGATAAATCCAGGAGTGGACTTAGAGTTAACGGTTAGGAGGGATGGGTCAACTTTCGGTCAAAATCTTTATGGCTATAGTAAACGGGTGCCCTGGCCGAGGGCCCGGAAGCATCCGGCGCTCGCCAGGGGAGCGCGTGGCGGCTATAATGCGGGTCTAAGGAGGGGACGTGCTTGAAGCCCAGGAGCTCAAGGCCAGGGCCTTCCAGGCCATCGACAGGCGGCGGGAGGAGATCATCGCCGACGTCAGAAACATCCTTGTGAACCCCGAGACCGGGTTCAACGAGGAGAAGACCTCCAACCTGGTGGCTGCCAGATTTGCCGAGCTGGGCATCTCCCACCGCCAGGGATTGGCCCTGACGGGAGTGAAGGGCTGGCTGGAGGGGGGAGCGGGCCCGGGCCCCACCGTGGCCATCATTGGGGAGCTGGACTCGCTGCGCGTGCCCGACCATCCCCACGCCGACCCATATACGGGGGCGGCCCACTCCAGCGGGCACCACGCCCAGATAGGAATGATGCTGGGGGCCACTATAGGGCTGGTGCAGTCCGGGGTCATGGCCCACCTTTCCGGCCGGGTGGTGCCTTTCGCCGTGCCTGCAGAGGAGTTTATCGAGGTGGAGCGGAGGCTCAGGCTGCGGGAGGAGGGGAAGGTGGAGTTCCTGGGGGGCAAGCAGGAGCTCATACGGCTGGGGGAGTTCGATGACGTGGACATGGCTATGATGTGCCACACGGCCAGCGACACGGGTCACAGGTGGTTTATCCTGGGCGGCACCAGCAACGGCAATGTGGTGAAGTACGTCGAGTATAGGGGGCTGGCGGCCCACGCCGGCGGCGCTCCCCATCTGGGGATAAACGCCCTGAACGCGGCGACCCTGGCCCTGGCATCCATCCACGCCAACCGCGAGCTCTTCCAGGAGCAGGACACAGTGCGCATCCACGGCATCCTGACCCGCGGGGGCGACGTGGTGAACGCCGTGCCCGCCGATGTGCGCCTGGAGTGGCGGGTGCGCTCGGGGAACAACGAGGCCCTGGCCCGCAACAGCCAGGTGGTGGACCGGTGCTTCAAGGCCGGGGCCATGGCCGTGGGGGCCTCGGTGAGGATTACCAACATCCCTGGCTACCTGCCCATGCGCAACGACCCAGCCCTTCAGGAGGTCATGCGTCAGAACGCCATCGCGTTAATAGGGCGGGAGAGGGTGTCGGTGGTGGCGCCGACGCGGAACCGGGGAGGCTCTACGGACATGGGGGACCTGAGCCACATCATGCCCGCGGTGCACCCCTACGTGGGCGGGGCCACGGGCACCGGCCACAGCAAGGACTATCTGGTGAAGGACTACCAGCGGGCGGTGATTATCCCGGCCAAGGTGATGGCAGCCACGGTGATTGACCTGTTGGCCCAGGGCGGGGCCAAGGCCAGGGAGGTGCTGGCCCGGTCCCGGCCAGCCATGACCAAGGAGGAGTACCTGGCCTTCCAGCGGGCACGCTCGGAGGTGGTGGAGTGGAGGGGGGAGTGAGGAGGTGCCTACCTCGCGAACGCAACACCCTTCGTTTCCTTCCGAAGGATAAGTTAACTTAGGGCAGTCTGAGGCTGCATGGGGCGGCCGACGAATCTTGTAATCCCCTTAAGCAAATTCTCTTAGTGAAAACTACTCGCATCGTCCCTGACTAAAGTCTTTGTGCGCTTGGTTCATTGACCCTAGGAGCGCGGCATTTCAGATTGGCTGCCGGTCATTGGTCTGATTTTCTCATTCTTATGGCAGTTAGTGATACACATATGGTGTAGACATAGGCTCTGAGGGCACTCTAGCACAAGGTAGGTTCGTTGGCTCGTCCACTCCGGGGCACTGCCGCCGAATGGAGACCCGGTTCCAAAGGAAAGAGGAGGACCTTGGTTCTCCCCTTTCCTTTACAGGCCAATGCGGTGCCCTACCCCTTCTCGCTCACCTGGACGTGGGCGTCCTTGCGCTGGAGCACCTCGGGGCGAAGGGCGGTGCCCAGGCCCGGGCCCTCGGGGGCATAGACGTAGCCATCTTTCACCTCTGGCAGGCGGTCCACCAAATCCCTGTACCAGCTATTGAGGAAGGACCGCACCGTCTCCTGGATGATGGCGTTGGGCACGTTCATGCACAGGTGGACGTTGGCCATGAGGGTTACGGGGCCGGTGCAGTCGTGGGGGGCGACGGGCAGGTGGTAGGCCTCGGCCATGGTGGCGATCTTCTTTGCTTCGGACAGGCCGCCCGTCCAGGTCACGTCCAGCATGGCGATGTCCGTGGCCCCCTTCTCGAACATCTCTCGGAAGCCCCAACGGGTGGAGACGGTCTCGCTGGCGCAGGTGGCGATGTGGGTGGACTCTTTGAAGCGCAGGAGGGCGTCCAGGTTGTCCATGGGCACGGGGTCCTCGTACCAGATGGGGTTGTACTCCTCCAGGGCCTTGGCGATGCGCACCGCCGACTGGAGGTTCCAGCGGTTGTGCAGCTCCACGGCTATCTCCATCTGGTCGCCCACGGCCTGGCGGATGCGTCGGAAGGGCTCGGCGCCCTTCTTCAGGTCCTCCAGGCTGATGTACTGGCCCCGGGTGTACTCGGCGAAGACATCGAAGGGCCAGATCTTCATGGCCTTGACCCCCTGGCTGAGGAGGCTCTCGGCCAGCCTCTCCGGTTCCACCAGGAAGCCCCACAGGTCCTCGTAGGGCCGGTCCTTGGTGGGAGGGCGGGCGCCCATGCGAATCCAGATGGGGTCCAGCTCGGCCTCCGCCTTCTTGATCTGGGCCGAACGCTGGCCGCCGTAGCCGTAGCCGGCACAGGTGTTATAGACCTTGATCCTGTCGCGGCTCTTGCCTCCCAGGAGCTGGTAGACGGGCTGGTTGGTGGCCTGGCCCCACAGGTCCCACAGGGCCACGTCTATGGCCGAGATGCCGCGAATCTCCACACCCTTGCCGGGGGGCGTGCGTACGCCGTCGTACAGGGTCTTCCAGTGGTGGTCTATACGCAGGGGGTCCTGGCCCAGTAAGGAAGCGGCGGCGGCCGTGTGTATGTAGGAGACCACAGGCTCTGAAGTCACGTAGGAGTAGGTCTCGCCCAGGCCCACAAGACCCTCGTCGGTGTGGACACGGACGAAGAGTAGCCGAGGGTGGTCCTCTAGCCAGATAGTCTCGATCCTGGTTATCTTCATGACTTGTTCCTCCCTTGGTGTTACTGCAGCCCTGGCGGGTACAGCTTGGACACCTATACCCTGGGACGGGCCTCCGGCCGCAACCCGAAGCCCGGCCAAGTCCAGGGAGACACAATAGCACTAGGTGGGCTGGGGGGCAAGGGGTGAGCAGTGGGGTGGAGGGCAGAGGGTAGAGAGGAGAGGGTGTAAAATAGCTGCAGCATGTTCTTGGGGAGGGTGAAGCGTGAGGTACTGCCCCAGTGGGCACGGAGAGTTCCAGGACTGGGTGGCCCGGTGCCCCCAGTGCGGCGCCGTGCTGACAGGCGAGCCGCCGGCGCCGCCCTCCGTCTCGCCAGCGCGGGACGAGCCGCTGGTGAAGGTGGCCACCGCCCCCAATCAGGGAGAGGCGGAGGTGCTAGCGGCCAAGCTGCGGGCGGCGGGCATCCAGTGCATGGTGAAGGGGGCCGGGTCCAGCTCCGTTTGGCTGGGGCAGGGGGGGTGGGTGCCCCACTACGTGTACGTGCTGGAGTCGGACAGGAGAGCGGCCCTAGAGGTGCTGGGGGAGCAGGCTTCTCACGACGGGTGAGCTGGCCAGGTGGGCCCAATAATACCGGGCCTGTTGCATAAGAGGACTGGATCAGGACAGGGCTCCAGCACCCATAGACTTTCGGGACTGGCCGCGGGAGTGGAGCATGCCAGAGGCGCCTGAGCTACAAGTGGTGAAGGAGGTCCTGGAGCGCAAGTTGCCCGGCCAGCGGGTGGAGCAGGCGCGCCTCCTGCGGCCCACGGTGCTACGGTCCCTGGCGGCCCAGGACTTCGGCGCCGACATCGCCGGGCGAGAGTTCACCGGCGTTTCACGCCACGGCAAGAGCCTGACGCTGACCCTCTCCCACGACCGCCTGCTGGTGCTCTTCCCCATGCTCACCGGAGCCTTGCAGTACTGCCCCCCTTCCGAGCGAGTGGCCAAGGTCACCTGCCTGGTGCTAGGGCTGTCGGGCGGGATGGAGCTGCGCTACCTGGATGACCGGCAGATGGGGATGGTGTACTACATCTCGCCGGAGCAGGCAGGGGAGGTACGGCGCCTGGAGGTCTCGGAGCAGGCCCCCGATGTGCTGGACCAGCCGCTGAGCTTCGAAGCTTTCCAGGAGGGGCTGAAGCGGTTCCACGGCGAGATCAAGGGCATCCTGACCCGGGGTCAGCTAGTAGCGGGGGTGGGTAACGCCTACGCTGACGAGGTGCTGTTCCAGGCGCGTATCTTTCCCTTCCGCAAGCGCCGCACCCTGACCGAGGAGGAGCTGCGGCGGCTCTACGATGCGGTGTACTGGGTCCCCAGGCAGGCGGTGGAGGTGCTGCGGGGGCTCATGGGCGAGAACATTCACCTGAAGCCTCGGGAGTTCCTCAAGGTGCATGGCAAGGGAGGCCAGCCCTGCCCGGTGTGCGGCTGGCGCATCACCGCCATCACCGCCAACCAGAGGGTGACCAACTATTGCCGCCGCTGCCAGCCGGGGTTCCTCCTCCGCACGTAGCCTCTTCTCAGAGAGAAGAGAATAGGGAGGGCTTTCCATTGTGTGCTCCTTATACTCTGTCCTCTCTTCTCTCTACCCTCTTCTCTGTTCTCTAACCCCTGTCCTCTATCGTTGAGGGAAGACTACACCTGGTATCTTCAGCTCCAAGGCATACACAGAGGTGCGGGCCGTGATGAAAAGGGTCCGCTGGTCGGGGCCGCCGAAGCAGCAGTTGGCCGGCTCCTCGGGCACCTCTATATTGCCCAGGTAGTCGCCCTTGGGACTGAGCACCTGGACACCCAGTTGGGTGGTCACGTACAGGTTCCCCTCCACGTCCACTGCCATGCCGTCGGCGATGGTGGCGTCGGGGTACCCCTTGAGCACATTCAGCACGCCGCCATCCACGGCGATGAGCTTCACCCCCGCAGGGATCAGCTCGCCCAGGGGCCTTTTATTCTTCAGAGTGCCGTTGGACTGAACGTCGAAGGCCCAAACGTGCTTCCCAAAGGTGTCGTCCACGTAAAGTACCTTCTCGTCGGGGGAGAGGGCGATGCCGTTGGGCATGGTGATGCCGTCAGCCACCCGGGTGAGGTTGCCCTCGGGCGAAATGTAGTACACGGCGGTGGTATCCTGGTTCAGCCCGCCGAAGCCGGGATCGGTGAAATAGACACCTCCCTTGCGGTCCACCACGATGTCGTTGGGCGCGTTGAGGGGCTTGCCGTTGTAGGTGGAGGCCAGCACCTTGACCACCTGGCCCGCGCGGTTGACCGCCGTCACCCGGTTGGCACCACCCTCGCAAGCCAGCAGGTTGCCCTGGTGGTCAAAGCATAAGCCGTTGGCCAGGTTGGTATCGGAGCGGAAGACGGTAAACCGGCCGTCGGGGGCCATACGGTAGGTGCGGTTGGCGTAGATGTCCGAGAAGTAGAGGAAGCCTTGTCCATCCCAGGTGGGGCCTTCGGTGAAGATAAAGTTGTGGTCGCGGTTAAGCTTGATGATAGGGGCACCCGTGGGGAGGATCCTCTCCAGACTGCCAGTGCTCATGCTCAGCGGTACCTCCTTCACTAATGTGGATGTTGTTTACCGGGACTGCCAATCCAGAGGGCCAAGGGTCACCCTGTTACTGAACGGAGAAGAAGGCCTGCCATATGGCACTAGACAGTATAAGGGCACCGACGGCCAAAACAAAGGCGCCGAAGTTGACACGTCGGGCCACCATGAGGAGCACCTTAAGGGATGCCAGGCCAACCAAAAAGGCCACCACAGATGCTACTATGCCGCTACTGGAGGCAATCAGCTCTCCTGTGACGCCTGAGTAGATGGCCGCGCCCAGGCTCACGGGTATGCTCATGAGGAAGCTTATGACCAGGGCCTCCTGTTTGTCCACCTGTCGGGCCAGGAGGGCCGCCACCGTCAGACCGGACCGGCTGAGTCCGGGCAGCACGGCCAGGCCCTGGGCTACACCCGCCAGCAGCGCATCCATGAGGGAGACCTGTGTCCGGTCGCGGACGCCCACTGTACGCTGCCTCAACTGTATTGCGCCGGTCACGAACATGAACAGACCTACCAGGCCCATGGCCACAGCGCCTACCCTTTCGGAGACCTCTCCCAGGGCCACTAGCAAAGGGAAGCCGATGGCCGCACTGACGATGGTGGATGCCACGAGGAAGCAGACCAATGGCGAGGGCCTTAGGGGGCGTGAGATAACCTCACGGGTTATATCAAGGACCTCTCGCCGGAAGAAGATAAGGGCAGATACTACTGTGCCAAGGTGGAGCCACAGGGCATAGGCTACGGCCTCATCCAGAGGCTTCTCCAGGGCAAAGGCATACACCGCGGCCACCACGCCTTCGGAACTCACGGGAAGCCACTCGGCGGTGCCCTGCAAGAAGCCTAGCAGGGCAGCTATCCACATACAACCTCCAACTCCCGGAGTGCCCCCTATCTTTGCCCCCGACCCGAGACTTCGCCCCTGGCTTCATGGTTACCAAAGACTCAGTACCTGGGACAGACACCCCGTCGCCACACAGGATTATATCATCGCCTGCGCGTCGGGCCTGAGTGGGGCCACGGCTGCATATTTCGCCAAGTGGACCAAATACCGGGTAATCCTTGGGCCTACCGTGGGAAAAAGGAACGGGACAGGGCGAGGGTGAAATCCCGTATTGGTGTGGTACAATCGACTCAGGCGCTCCTTGGGAGGTATGGTGCTACGCCTGTACAACACCCTCACCAAGCGTATAGAGACCTTCCAGAGCCAGGAGCCGGGGCTAGTCCGAATGTACACCTGCGGCCCCACCGTTTACCGCTACGCCCACCTGGGCAACCTTCGCTCCTACCTGCTGGCCGACCTCATTCGGCGGGCCCTGGAGAGCCAGGGCTATCAGGTAATCCACGTCAAGAACATCACCGATGTGGGCCACATGCGCCAGGAGATGCTGGAGCAGGGTGGCGACAAGGTTATCCTGGCGGCCCTGGCCGAAGGTAAGACTCCCCAGGAGCTGGCCGCCTTCTACACCGAGGCCTTCCACCGCGACGAGGCCCGGCTGAACATCCTACCCGCCCACCACTTCCCCCGCGCCACAGAGCACGTGGCCGAAATGCAGGAGCTGGTGCAGCGCCTTCTAGACCAGGGCTACGCCTACCAACAGGGCGGCAACATCTACTTCAGCGTGGACCGGTGCACTGACTACGGCAAACTGTCGGGAAACATCGCCCATGACCTGATGGAGGCGGTACGGGTGGAGTCGGACCCCCAGAAACGGGACCCTCGAGGCTTCACCCTCTGGAAGCGGGCCGAGCCGGGCCGGGAACTGAAGTGGGACAGCCCCTGGGGAGAGGGTTTCCCGGGCTGGCACATCGAATGCTCGGCTATGTCCATCAAGTACCTGGGCCCCCGCCAGGACATCCACACCGGCGGCGTGGACAACATCTTCCCCCACCACGAGAACGAGATCGCCCAGAGCGAAGGGGCCTACGGCAAGCCCTACAGCCGGTTCTGGGTCCACGGCCAGCACCTGATGGTGGACGGCGTGAAGATGGCCAAGTCTGCGGGCAACGAGGTCTTGCTTCAGGACCTGGTGGCCCGGGGGTTTGATCCCCTTGCCTTCCGCTACTTGTGCCTCACTGTGCGGTACCGGCACCGCCTGAACTTCACCTTCTCCAGCCTTAAGGGAGCTGAGAAAGCTCTGACTCGTCTGCGTCGCTACATCTGGGAGTGGTCTTCCCAGCGAGAGGCAGGGCCCTCACCGGAGGAGGACCAGTGGCGTCAGCGGTTCTGGCACTGCGTCAACTCTGACCTGGGGATTCCCCAGGCAGTGGCCTTGGTCTGGTCCTTGGCCCGGTCCGACCTGCATCCTCGCTCCAAGCTCCGCCTGATCCAGGAGTTCGACCGAGTATTGGGCCTGGCCCTGAATAAGGTGCCCTCATGGGAGGAGGTCCCTGAGAGGGTCCAGAGGCTGGTGGAGCAACGGGAGAGGCTCAGGTCATTGGGCGATTACCGCCAGGCCGATGAGCTACGGGCCAGGGTGGCCCAGGCGGGCTACGTGATAGAGGACATGGGGAGGGGCGTCCGGGTGCGTCCCAAGGCACCCTACGAGCTTCGGGAAGAGCGTTGGAAAGCTGTCTCTTCTTCGCGGGAGGTGCCCTCCCTACTAGACCGGCCTTCCAGGGTAGCCTTCTCCTACGTTGTCACAGCCAGCGGCTTCGCGCCCGATGTCCAGCGGTGCATCGAAAGTGCTCTGACCTGGGCCAGCAGCCAGCCGGTGGAGGTGGTAGCGGTGGACAACGGCTCCACCGACGGTACGGGCCAGTGGCTGGAGGAGCTGGCCAGGCGGGACCACCGGGTGAGGGTTGTCCACTGCGACCACGTCCTGGGCGAGGCCGCTGCCAAGAACATAGGGCTGAAGCAGGCACTGGGGCAGTTTGTGGTGCTGCTGGACATCAGCACCCAGGTTACGGGAGACCTGCCGGGAAGGCTGGCTGCGTGGTTTCAGGGCTCCGAGGCCCAGGTAGTGGGCCCGTGGGGGCTTCGCACCCGGGACCTGAAGGAGTTCGAGGAGGTGGCCTCGGGGCCGGCCGACGCTATGCAAGGCTACTGCATGGCCTTTCCCAGGTCTCTCCTGTTGCAGACGGGGCTGATGCGGGAGAGCTTTCGGTTCTACCGCAACCTGGATATTGACTTCAGCTTCCAACTCAGGGAGAAGGGCTACCGCATGGTGGCTGACTCGTCCCTACCGGTGGTCCGCCATGAGCACAAGGTGTGGAGCGCGTTTAGCCCTGACGCCAGGGAGGGGCTGAGCCGCAAGAACTTCCGCCGCTTCCTCAAACTATGGGGCCACCGTTCAGACCTTCTGGTGCGCCAAGCTACATAACCACAGCCACCAAGGACTTGGCTGCCCGAAGCCTTCGGCGTTTGACTACTGTGCTGCTGGCGGAGTGGTGGACCACCCGCAGGCACAGAGTAGCGTGGTGGAGAGCCCCAGGGATTCGGAAGCCGTATTCCCCTACTAGTGGTACCAGGGGGATTCTCCCTGAGGAGCCCCGAAGCGGGTGGGTCAATCTCGATCCTTCTTGGGCTCCCAAATAAGATGGTGGAGGGAGCAGCCTGCCACGGCGTGCCCTAATGCGGGGAGCTGGCGGGGATACGGAAGCGAGGGGGCCTACTTCAGGGATATCCAGCCGTTGCGGAGGGCCATGACGGCGGCATGGGCCCTGTCATTGGCATCCAGCTTCCTGAGCACCGAGGAGACGTGGTTCTTCACCGTCTG
>DAOUBE010000034.1:0-13258 GCA_034432835.1 Dehalococcoidia bacterium
CGTACAACCCACAAAAGCCACACCGCCCACGGCCATAGCCTCCAGGCCCACCAGCCCGAAGGGCTCCACGCCGCTGTTGGCCAGCACCACATCCGCCACACGGAACAGCACCCGGCGCTGCGCCTCGGATAGGTACGCCTGCAGGTTCACCATGTCCGCGCTCATCACCTTTCCAAGGGCCTCCACCAAGGCGGCTGGCTCCTGCCCTGTCCACCCCACTGAGGCAACCCTAAGGCCCTGACGCTCCGCTCTGGCCAGCACCTCGCCCCCGTGACTCTCCAGGCCCCCGCGGGCCAGGAACAGCGGGGCAAGACCCATACGCTTCAGCTCCGCCACGGCATCCACCGCCATGTCCCACCGCTTATCTGGGTCCCACCGTGCCACCTTCACCAGGGAGAGGCGACCCCTCAGCAGGCGCGACAGCTCCCGACTGGCCCTGGCATCCACCGGCTTCAGCCACTCCGGGGGGATGCCGTTGGGAATCACCCGAGCATCCACACCGTAACGCCACATGACGTGTTTCATGTAGCGGCTGACGGTGGTAATGGTCGCTGCCCACTTGAGCCCGTCCCACGGGACGCGGTGGAAAGAGAAGGTGTTGTTGGCATTCCACAGCAGGCGCACCTTATCCTGCCAACCTCGCCGCTCCACCACCTGGCGCAGGGCTATGGTGGTGCCCGCCGTCTGCCACTCCTCACCCATCACCACCACACTGTTCCCGGCGTCAATCTGGGGGGCCAGTAGCTCCGACTCCAGCCAGCGCGGCAGCGAGTTGTTCCAATCGAAGAGCTTACCCTCCTCGCCATCGTAAACCCCGGCGGGATGGTACCGGCTGATCCACTGGCACCAGCGGTGGAGGTGGAGCTTACCGTCCTGGACTACCTCGTAGCCAGGCAAGTCCGGGTCCCCTATGAAGAATAGGTGGGTCTCGAAACCCATACTGGCGAGGGTACGGGACAGTTCGGTGACCCGGCTGCCCAGACCCCCGGCATGGGAGTACCGGTCTGGCCCCTCAAAGCTCGTGATGACAAAGATGGTACTGCTCATGGTCCCTTTCTGTGAATCAGACCCTGGTCTGACCCTACTGGCGTTGACGGCTAGCCCCCAGCTACGGCCGCGACCTTCTCGCGGCTCTCCCGCCTTCTGGCCCTAGAGGCCCGACGAGAGGCATAGCGGACCACCACCTCCTCCGCCTCCGTCAAGTAGTAACCGCACTGAAGACAGGCGATGTAGCGGCCGTAGATGTCGGTGTCCTCGTACAGGTCTCCATTGCACCTCGGGCAGCTCTTTAGCCATACTATCACCTGGCCTCTTCTAGGTACACTAGTTTTCGCATCCATTTTTCTTCCTCCCAGCAGCGTCGCCGCTAGCTACTCGCCGACAAAAGCTCCTCCAGCCTCCTGACCAGGTCCCAGGGATCGAAAGGCTTAGCCAGGAAGCGGCCCCCCAAGGGCCCATACCTTTTGGCGGCATCCTCACAGTCCAGTGCCGATATGACCAGCCACACAGGAGAGCCATTGGCCCTCCTCTCCCCTTGCCTCAGCCGCTCCAACACTGCTCCCCCCAGATTGTCCGGAAGCCCCAGGTCCAGTACCACGGCGTTGGCGCTGCCCCGGTCCAGGACCTGAAGGGCCTCGACCCCGTTGGACACCTCTGTCACATCGAACCCCGCTGCCCGCAGGCAGAACCGAAGCATTCTGGTTACGCTGGGATCATCCTCTACCAAGAGGATTCTGGAAGGACTGATATTATTCTTTTTCACCATATGCCCACCCGTGCGCATCCCTGACCCTCTCACCTCTGAGGCTCCATGCCTCCACCCCGGGGTTCCAGGGCCACCTCACTTCAAGTCCACCCTGGTTTTCCTAGCCTGCTCAGGGGGAACGGGCACCTCCACCTCCAGCACCCCCTCCCGGTACCGGGCCTCTATCTCCTCAGGGCGGATGCCACGAGGGATACTGATGGTCCGGTGGAACCGGCCCATGGGCCTCTCAAAGCGGTAGTAGTCTTTCTCCTTCGCCTCCCGGTCTTCCTCACGGCGGCCACTGATAACCAGCGCATCATCCTCCACCGACACATCAATGTCCTCCCGCCTCACGCCGGGCAGGTCCACCCTCACCACCAGCTTCCCCTGGCGGCGGAAGACATCCACGTCGGGCACCCAGTGCCCGTAGCGACTTTCCCAGAGCCGTTGGCGCAGGACACGAGGCAGCGGCCATGGACCAAGGCCACGCATGGCCCGCTCGATGATCCGCTCCACCTCCTCAGGCCACACAAAGGGCTCTCGCCCCTGTCCACCCCTCGCTCTGCCGCCACGGAACTGGTCGTCCATAGGAACTCCCCCTTATTGGATGGCCCTATCATAGAAGCAGGATTATGCAGGCCTTGTGAATATCTGGGGGGCCTGCGTGAAGAACATGTGAAGGCTTGACCGGCGCCATAAAGAGTTCTGCACAGCCCCTTGGGGGCCAGGCCTTACGCAAACTCCCCCTTCAAGATGGTATTAACCCGCCAGGCCACAAGGTTAGGGGGCCAACCCCTCAAAACCCGCCACAGCGCCCGCCGCCACCCTCCTCGCCCCCAGCCCTACCGGGGCGGGGAGCGGGAGCAACACCATCCACCCTGGCGGGCAGGGGGTAGTGCCGTAAGCCAGAAGCCCACCCTTAGGGCGCCCGAGTTCCCTTTGCTTCGCTCAGGGCTACGGCTTACCAGGGCAAGCTCTGGACCCACGCCTGATTGTCCTGCTCCAGCATGCCCTCTGGAGCACCATATCCACACCTTGGGTGCAGGGGACACGGTCCCCCGCCGGGGGTTCGGGGTTCCCCAAAAACACATCGAGGGCGGGGGATAGGTCAGACACATCCCACCTTCAGCACCCAAAGAGCAGGGTGCAGGGTGCACCCTGCCAGGGTACATCCCCCACTAGATTGCCCCTCACCGCTTTGACACACCCATCCCTCGTTGATAACCTGTGGTAGTATGATATGTGACATCCGCGGTGAACACACCCAGACCTTGCGCTACATCGGAGCGTGATACTTCGCCCCAATACCGCGGCACCAGCCACTCTCTACTAGAGGAGACTCCCTTGGAATCCCAGAACACCACAGTAGATATGGGAAAAATCGTGTCCCTGGCCAAGCGCCGAGGCTTCGTCTTCCCCGGCAGCGACATCTACGGCGGCCTCGGGTCCACCTGGGACTACGGTCCCCTGGGCGTCGAGCTCAAAAACAATGTCAAGAAGGCCTGGTGGCGCTCCAACGTCTATGAGCGCGACGACATGGTCGGCCTGGACGCCGCCATCCTCATGCACCCCCGCACCTGGGAGGCCTCCGGCCACGTTGAGAGCTTCACCGACCCCATGGTGGAGTGCAAGAACTGCCATGAGCGCTTCCGCCCAGACCAGATCCCGGGCCACCAGGAGAACAACCTGCAAAAGCTCCCCTGCCCCTCCTGCGGCGCCGTAGGCCAATTCACCGAACCCCGCATGTTCAACATGATGCTCAAGACCTTCCTGGGCCCCGTGGAGGACTCGGCCCACCAGGTCTACCTCCGCCCGGAGACCGCCCAGGGCATCTTTGTCAACTTCCAGAACGTCCTCGTCTCCTCCCGCCGGAAGCTCCCCTTCGGCATCGCCCAGATCGGCAAGGCCTTCCGCAACGAGATCACCCCAGGCAATTTCATATTCCGCACCCGCGAGTTCGAGCAGATGGAGATCGAGTACTTTGTCAAGCCGGGCACCGACGAGGAGTGGCACCAGAGGTGGGTCCAGGCCCGCTTCCAATGGTACCTAGACCTGGGTATCCGCAAGGAGAACCTCCGCCTACGCCGCCATGAACCCGACGAGCTGCCCCACTACGCCAAGGATACCTACGACATCGAGTACCGCTTCCCCTGGGGCTGGGCCGAGCTGGAGGGCATCGCCAACCGCACTGACTTCGACCTCAAGCGCCACCAGGAGTTCAGCGGCAAGGATCTCTCATACTTTGACGAGGAGACCAAGGAGCGCTTCATCCCCTACGTCATCGAGCCCTCCGGCGGCGTGGACCGCGCCTCCCTCGCCTTCCTCATCGACGCCTACGCCGAGGAGCCGGACAAGGATGAGATACGCACCGTCCTGCGCTTCCACCGCCACATCGCCCCCATCAAGGTGGCCGTCCTGCCCCTCAGCCGCAACGAGAAGCTGGTGCCCACCGCCCGCGAGGTCTGGGCCCTCCTCCGCCCCCACTTCGTAACCCAGTACGACGACGCCCAGTCCATAGGCCGCCGCTACCGCCGCCAGGACGAGATCGGCACCCCCTTCTGCGTCACCATCGACTTCCAGTCCCTGGAGGACCGCCAGGTCACCATCCGAGACCGCGACTCTATGGAGCAGGTACGCGTCCCCATCGCAGACCTGGTCCCCATCCTGCAAGACAAGCTGGACAAGGGGTGGTAAAAGGCACCAAAGACGTGGTATCTTATGAGCTGTGCCGCTTACACAAACTCAAAAGTCCCAAATCCGACAGATATTCGAAGACTTTTTGCGTGCCAGGGCACGCACTTTGCGCTCATTACGCCTTCGGGACCTAGACATTAACCCGTTTCTTGTCAGAGTGTTGGCCGGCGAACTCGGTCTCACCAACTCCAGAGCCATCCTTGGTTTTGTCCTGCAACAGCACTTTGAACGTGGAACAGTCACGTCATTCGGGAAGAGTGTTCTAGAAAAGATTGCGAAGGTCTCCTCCGAGGGAACCGCTGTAGAGGGAGCTGATGTCCTTAAGCGCAAAGGTAACGTACGTTACCACATTCAGGTTAAAAGCGGACCGAATACTGTTCCTAAGGACCTTGCGTCTAGGATATCACAACTCCTGCAGTCAGCAGAGAGAAGAAATCGAGGCTCAGTAGCCCTTTACGGTATGTGCTACGGACACCCTGACAGAGTTAGTTCGATAGTCCGTAACCCCAACTATATGACCGTTGGTTGGATAGTCGGTAGGCAATTCTGGGAGTTTATCTCGGATGACCCGGATTGCATCGAAGAAATATACCGAATAGCCGCTGAAGTTGGACAGACATTCCGAGTGTCATCTGGCGTGACGCTAAAACAGTTGTACGACTCTAAGTTCGAAGAGTTGCTACAGGAGTTCGAGAGGTTCTACGGTGCCTCTGGGGACTCTATGTGGCAGCGACTGCTTCAACATAACTCCTGATAAGAGGTCGAAGGTTGCGCTACATCGAAAGAGACCTCCCAGTAGAAAAACTCAATGCTGTTGCCCTTAAAGAGGGAAACTCTAAGCGGCCCATTTACCAAATCCATAAATGGTGGGCCCGGCGGCTCGGCAGTATCTTCCGGACTATAATAATTGGCACGTTCTCAGATGAAACTGAAACCGCAGCATCAACCTGGAAACGCTTCCAAGAGTCGGTTGATCTCAACGGAAAGGTCGTCCTCGACCCATTTATGGGAGGTGGAACAACCGTCATCGAGGCTCTTAGGCTTGGCTGCAAAGTCATTGGAGTAGATATCAATCCCGTTGCATGGTTTATCACTAAGAAAGAAGTTGAGCCGCTGGACCTCAATGCCCTGGAAAAGGTTTTTAGACAGCTTGAGGCTTCTGTTGGTGCCAAAATCAAGTCATACTACACGACTGTTTGTCCAGAAGGACACCAGGCGGACGTTATGTACTACTTTTGGGTAAAGAGACTTGATTGCCTCAACTGCTCTTCAAGAGTGCAGCTTTTCCCTTCGTACGAGATACTTCACAAGAATGGTACCACCACCATCTACTGTCCTTTCTGCTCCTCAATCTTCGTTGCTCCAAGACACGCTCATACATATCAATGCACTAAATGTGAAACGACGTTTGACCCGACTCACGGCACCGCCAAGGGAGGTAAGTACTCTTGTCCGCATTGTGGCCACCAGGGCACTGTGCTAGACGCAGTCCGTAAGCTTGGTAAGCCCCTAGACATGGACCTGTTTGCTTTAGAGTACCATTGCAAGGCGTGTGGTAGAGGCTATAAGCCCTCGGACGAAGGTGACCTGGCTCTTTATGAGAAGGCACAGCAGGAATTTTCAAGACAGCGTGACAAGCTGCTGGTACCGTTTCAGGCCATCCCCACCGAGGGCAGAAGCGATCCGAGACCCGTTAACCACGGCTATACCCACTTCTGGCAAATGTTCAATGAACGGCAGCTTCTCTGCCTCTCCATGCTTCTAGAATCCATTTGTCAAGTGCAGGATCAGAACATCAAGGAAGCGCTGTTGATTGCTTTCTCCGATTCTCTGGATGCTAATAACATGTTTTGCAAGTACGAGGTCGATTACCAGAAAATATCGCTCCTGTTTGGTCTGCATGCCTACCATCCTATAGAACGCCCGGCAGAAAACAACGTCTGGGGGAGTGTGTTTGGACGGGGCACTTTTGTCAAGTGCTACGAGAAGCTAAAGCGTGCAAAACAGTACGCCCGCGCACCCTTTGAGAGGGACCACATCTATGGTAACGGAAAACACATCCCCACAGGCGACCAGATAGAGGGCCGCATGGCCACCTCCTTTGAGGAACTCGTCACTACCGATAAGAACGCCTTACTTATGTGCCATGACTCTAGAGACTTGTCATTGGTGCCGGACAACTCGGTTGATGCTGTTATCACCGACCCTCCATACTTTGATAACGTAATGTACTCAGAGCTATCAGACTTCTTCTACGTCTGGTTAAGGCTGGCGTTAAAAGATACCTATCCCTGGTTCCAACCAGAACTCCCTCGTCGTGACGTCGAGATCGTTCAGAACCCCAAATTAGGTAACACTATAGCCAGCTTTGCTGCCGGCCTTACATCAGTTCTAAAAGAGTGTCACCGGACTCTTAAACCCGACGGTTTACTCGTATTCACTTTCCACCATAGACAGCCGTGGGCCTGGCATGAACTAGGTCAGATCCTACTTAATGCAGGCTTCTACGTATCTGGAGCTCCCATAGTTCGCTCAGAAGGTAAGAGTGGCTTTCACAGCAGTGAAGGCAATATTAAATACGACGCCTGCTTGGCCTGTAGAAAGCGCTCAGCAAACATTACGCGTAAAGAATGGGAGACCCTGAAACCGGAAATTTTGCTTCGTTCTAGGCAGTGGGCGCAGCGGTTACTCAATTCCAAGATGACATTGAACCCCGTGGATATATTCACAATAACCATGGCTAAACTACTGGAGGTCTATACCCCTTATTGGCCTAATGTAACCTCCTCTGGGCAAGAAGTCGATCTTTCTAAGGCGATTAAGGAGGCACACGAGATCTATCAAACCTTGACCAAGGAGTTGCTAAGCACCACCAATTATATAGTGGCAGGACTACAACATCGCCTCTTTGAGCGCAAAGCAGACTGGGACACCTCCGCGCGTTAATATATCTAGCGTCACCCCTCCCTTGCCCTTCCCTCCCCCATCCCGTATCCTTAACTATCGTGCTTAATCCAAGACATACAACACCTTCCACACTTTTCCCTGGGAGGCGGCCCGTGCCCAGCCCCGGAACCCGGCCGAGAGCGCCGGCCATCCCTCCTAGCCAAACAACCAAAAAACAAGCAACGCCGACAGGCACATCCCCCCACCTCTGGGGCCCCAATTTTGCCCCAAGACAATCCACCTCCCAAGGAGCACCATCCAACCCTCCTCACTAAGGACATATGCGCATCCTACACTTCGCTGACCTCCACATAGGCGTCGAGAACTACGGCAGGCTGGACCCGGCCACAGGCCTGTCCACCCGCCTGCTGGACTTCCTCGACGCCCTGGACCAGGTGGTTGAACTAGCCCTCTCCCAGAACGTGGACCTGGTCCTCTTCGCCGGCGACGCCTACAAAAGCCGCGATCCCTCCCAGACCCACCAGCGGGAGCTAGCCAAGCGCCTGGCCCGGCTCTCCGCCCAGGGCATCCCCCTCTTCCTGGTGGTGGGCAACCACGACCTCCCCAACGCCGTGGGCCGAGCCACCGCCCTGGACATCTACCCCACCCTTCGCGTCCCCCACATCCACGTCGGCGACCGCCTAGCCACCTACCTAGTCCAGACCCGCTCCGGCCCCCTGCAGGTGGTGGCCCTGCCCTGGCTGCGCCGCGCCGCCTTCCTGACCCGAGAGCAGGCCCGCTCTATGACCCTGGAACAGGTCAACCAGGAGCTGGAACGCCTCCTTACCCAGGGTCTCCTGGACCAGGCCGCCCAGCTAGACCCCCATATCCCCGCCATCCTGGCCGGCCACGTCATGGTCACCGGCGCCCGCGTCGGCACCGAGCAGAACTACGTCCTGGGGCGAGACCACGTCTTGCTCCTCAGCACCATCGCCAACCCCGCCTTCGACTACGTGGCCTTGGGCCACGTCCACAAGCACCAGGTCCTGTGCGAGCGGCCTAAGGTAGTCTATTCCGGCAGCGTCCAGCGGGTGGACTTCAGCGAGGAAAAAGAAGACAAAGGTGTCTGCCTGGTGGACCTGGACCCCCCCAAACCCCAGGGCTACCGCCTGGCCGACTTCCAGTTCCAGCAGGTGAAGGCCCGCACCTTCCTGACCATCCCCGTGGACATACAGCCCGGCGAAGACGACCCCACCGCCACCGTGATCCGGGCCATCCAGCGACACCACGTAGCCGGGGCCATAGTGCGGGTGAAGGTCCGGCTGCCCGCCGACCTGCTGCCCCACCTCCGTGAGGGCGAGGTCCGGGCCGCCCTGCGCGAGGCCCACTACGTCGCAGGAATACAGAGGGAGGTGCTGGAGCAGCGGCGCACCCGCCTGCCCGCCGGCACCGCCCACACCCTTAGCCCCTTAGAGGCCCTGCGACTTTACCTGGAGTCCCGCAACACCCCTAAGGAGCGTATGGAGATCCTCCTCCAGCACGCCGAAAAGCTCATGGGAGAGGGGCTAAAGAACAGGGAGTGACAGGCGTTACCCTGTTCCTTGTTCCTCCCCCTCTGCTCTCACGCAGGACTCCTAACCCCTCATCCCCGCCAGCCTCTCCAGCAGCGCCTCCGCCTCCCGGACCGTCCGCGCCACTACCTCTGCCGCGGCCAGAATCTCTGTCACCATCCCGACGCCCGCGCCGGCGAAGGCCAGCCCTTCCTCCAGGTTCCCCTCCACCAGGGCAGTCCGCAGGGCCTCGGTCCGCACCAGGGACTCCCACCTGGAGGGGTCGTCGCCGTCTCCCACGGACACCTGCTCCCGCAGCCTAAGGGCCAAGTCAGTGCGCAGGACACGGGTCGGCCTGTGATAGCCACCCACCACGATGGTCCCGCTATCTATGGCCTTGACCAGAGCCTCCTTCATACGCGGATGGGCGATGCACTCGTGGGTGGCGATGAAGCGCGTGCCCATCTGCACCCCGGAGGCGCCCAGGGCCAACGCTGCCACCAGCCCTCGGCCATCCACCACACCCCCCGAGGCGATGACCGGAACAGAGACAGCACCCACCACCTGGGGGACCAGCGTCAGGCCCGGGACCTCATCCCGGCCTCGCACCCCACCACCCTCCACCCCCTCGGCGACGATGATGTCCACCCCCTGAGCCTCGGCGGCCCGGGCGTGGCGGACCAGTGCCACCTGGTGAAGTACCGTCACGCCGTTCTCCTTCAGGTACCCGGTGTATAGCGCGGGACTGCCCCCCATGGTGACGGCCACCTTAAGCCCCTCCCCCACGGCCACCGCCAAAAGCGACTCCACGTTCTTTAGCCCCAGGTTGAAGCTGGCCCCGAAGGGCTTGGAGGTCAGGCGACGGACGGCGCGTATGTTGTCCCGCAGGTTCTCCTCCAGGCTGCCCTCAGGGGCCATCCCGCTGGTGGGATGCAGTATGCCTAGGCCGCCGGCGTTGGACACCGCCGCCACCAGCTCAGGGTTGGAGACCCAGGGCACTCCCGCCTGGAGTATGGGATACTCTATGCCCAGGATGTCGCAGACCGGGGTCTTCCTCATAGCCGCTGCCAGCCTTCTCAAAAGTCGGCAAGATTGTAGGCTGGGCATGATACTATGTCAACTCGCATGGAAGCCTGGACCGCTGTTGACCAGCGGCGAATCTCAACTTACCATGATAGCTGAGACCTTGGGAGGACCTCGCCATCAGGCTCCAAAGAGTAGCAAACTGGCTCAGAGGGTGGAACCTCCTCTACCTGGCGGCCGCCATAGTGGTGCCGGCGGCCCTGGCGGTGCTCATTTACAGCCTTGTCAGCCCCAGGGAGCCATCGGCCAGCGACACCGGGGAGGACCTGGGGGTTTCTGGCCAGGCGCCCGACTTCCAGCTCCCTCTCTTCGACGGGACCACCTTCGTGCTCTCCAGCCTGGCTGGGCAAAGCCCCGTGGTGGTGAACTTCTGGTTCCCTTCGTGTCCTCCCTGTCGGGAGGAGATGCCCGCCCTGGAGAAGGTCTGGCAGGACTATAGAGACCGGGGCCTGCTGCTGGTCGGCGTGTTCTCTCACAGCCCTCTGCTGCCGGACACCGAGGAGGATGCGCGCCAGTTCGTGAGGGAGATAGGGGTGACTTATCCTATTGGCACAGATAGGAACGGAGAAATTACCCAAAAGTATGAAGTCACCGGATTCCCCTTCACCTTCTTTATTAACAAGCAAGGTGAGATAATCAGCAAGTGGGCGGGGGGCCTCACCGAAGCACGGCTGAGACAGATGGTGGAGCAGCTCTTGCAGAGCTAGCCCAGGGCCCTCCGCCGTACAGCGCATGGATTTTACTGATGTTCTGCTCCTCCTTATCCGATGGCTCCATGCCCTGGCCGCGGTATCGTGGGTAGGTGGTAGTATCTTTTACTGGTTGGTGCTACGCCCCGCCATGCGACGCTCCCCTCAGTCTTCCTCAGGCCCGTTAGGTAGAACCATCGCCGATGAGTTCCGCTCCCTGGTAAACCTGGCCATGGGGGTCCTTCTGATCACCGGCACTATCCTGGCAGCCAATCGGCTGACGTCCCAGGTAGCGGGAACGGCTTATATAGTGGTGCTTTCGGTAAAGATAGCGCTGGCTCTGTACATGTTCTACCTGGTGCGCTTTCTCCGCCGGCGCACTTATCCCGAGGAGTCCTCAGCGCCCACCGGCAGGTTCCGGCGGATAGCAGCTTTGCTTTCGGGGACTAATGCTATCCTTATCCTGGGTGTGATAGTCTTCCTTCTTGCGGATATACTGACCATGCTGGTAGAACGGGGCCTGAGGCCCTAGCGCGCCGAGGGGTTACTGATTCTGTAATGAGGGGGACAATATGAAGAAGGACCTGATGGAGATCCTGGTCTGTCCCGTTTGCAAAGGGCCGCTGGAGCTTACCGTGGAGGAGGAGAAGGGTAACGAGGTGGTGACCGGTAAGCTATTCTGCAGGAACTGCAATGAGACCTACCCCATAGAGGACTCCATACCCAACCTGCTCCCGCCCAGCCTGCGGTCCTGAAGCCCCTAGGCCCCGCCCTGGCCCAGCCAAGGTAGCCTCAGTGACAGGCGGTCGCGCCAGGTCATCCTCCGCCAGACCCGGTTACCTAGGTGGCGGGGCCAGCCTCCGTACCCCCTCCTTACCGGGCACCCCGTCAGCCATCTCTTGGACTGTAAGACCCAGCACAGGATGTCTAATATCGGCCGCTATCTCGGCCAGAGGGACCAGGGCAAAGGCCCGCTCCGGCAACATGGGGTGGGGTACCTCTAGGTGCTCCGTGCGCACCACCTGGTCCCCAAAGAGAAGGATATCAATGTCTATCACGCGGGGCCCCCAGCGGAAGGTCCGTCGCCTTCCCAGGGCCTGCTCCACCTCTTTCAGCAGACCCAGCAGGGCATCCAGCTCCAGGTTGGTGGCGAAGGCAGCCGCACAGTTGATGAACCTGGGCTGCTCCTTATAACCCCACGGCTCGGTCTCGTAGAGGGACGAGACCTTGAGTAGCCTGAGCCTTTGCGATAGGAGCTCCAACGCCCTCCGAATATTTCCCTCCCGGTCCCCTAGGTTGGAGCCCAGACCAAGGTAGGCCACCACCTGGTTGGCATGGCCTTTACTCATGCTGAAGCCGCAGGTTGCCATCCCCTCACGATGGCATCGCTCATGCGGGCCACGCGGACCATCTCCTTCACATCGTGGACTCGCACTATATCCGCGCCATTGGCGATGGCGAGGGCCACGGTGGCCGCGGTGCCCTCGAGTCTCTGGTCCACTGGCAGCCCCAGGACCAGCCCGATGGTGGACTTGCGAGAGGTGCCCACCAGGATAGGGTAGCCCAGGGCCTGGAACTCCCTTAGCCTGCGGAGGAGCTCCAGGTTGTGCTGGGCCGTCTTCCCAAAACCTATCCCGGGGTCTAGGATGATATGCTCGTCAGGTATGCCGGCCTCCCTGGCCTGACGGACGCTGTCCTGCAAGCTGTTCAAGATGTCCGGAAGCAGGTCCCGGTACTGCGTGCCCTTTTGGTTGTGCATGAGTACCAGGGGCACGCTGTGCCTGGACGCCACCTGTGCCAACCCTGGGTCTGCCTTGAGACCCCAGACATCGTTAATCATGGCCGCCCCAGAGGCCAGAGCCCGCTCGGCCACAGGGGCCTTGTAGGTATCCACGCTGACCGGCACCCGCAGCTTGGAGGCCAGCAGCTCTAGCACGGGTATGAGGCGCCGCAGCTCCTCCTCGGCAGCGATGGGAGTAGAGCCTGGGCGGGTGGACTCAGCCCCTACATCGATAATATCAGCACCCTCGGCCTCCATGGCCAGAGCCCGCTCCAGGGCCGCCTGGGGCCTTCCAGCCAGACCGTCGCCAGAAAAGGAGTCGGGCGTGACGTTTATCACGCCCATCACGTAGGTCCGCTCCCCCCACCGGAACTCCCGCCCTCCGATGCGGGTGACCCGCGCCTTATACTTTCCCTGCCAGTCCATACCTCTTCTCTTGACCAGATTCGTTGTCATTCTATCATCGGATAGGCCCTGTTGGCTTGAGCTGGGTGGCTGCCATGCCTCCGTATCCTTTAGAAGCGGGACTAAAGGGGCCAGGAGATAAAGGGGCATTCTGAGCCCTTCGAAGGGCTCAGAACCTGGTGGGGCTGGGCCACCTCCTCCCCAGCCTCTTCCGTCGCTGCGCTCCTTAGAGTGACAGCTCATCCCTAGGCCCAGGGCGAGGGCCAGGGGAGTACACCCACCTGGAGTCAACCGCGCCCCAACAGCATACCAAAGCCAAGCCAAGAGTACCACCGGATGTACTGGTTCAGTACATATGAGACAGTCGGGCTATTTTAGGGACCAGTTCTGGGTGGTGCTTAGTAAGATACTGGGCTGGGGTGTTGTA
>DAOUBE010000035.1:0-12919 GCA_034432835.1 Dehalococcoidia bacterium
CTTCCCCGGACGCGCATCCTTCACCCTTTTCGAGCCCTCCGCATAGCTCTGAAAGCCCGGAAGGTGGCCCTGGAAAACACAAAGGCTATGGCATGAGGCAACACGTACAGCGGGACCACCCTGACCGTGCCCCGAGCCTCCGCCTCAAAGGCATCCCCCAGGAAGTCCGGCTCCAGGATCACCTCCGCCTGGGGGAAGGAGTCAGCCAGGGCGGCCACCGGGTACATGGCCGCCATGAACCAGGCGGTCTCCGCTGGGTCCTCCAGCCCAACCCGCAGGTCGGCCCTCACGTCCTCCACTCTGGCCTCCCGCAGCATCCCCCTGGCCAAACCCAGAGACTTCCGGAGGAAACCTGGCGTCCTGAGCATAGCCAGAAAAGGCCGCATGCCCCCTCCACGCCTTCTTTCGACATTGGAAGGCCTCTCTTGGCTACCTGCGTGCGTCCGCCCAGCTCCTTGGTCACCAGGCCAAAGAGCCACCTCACCCGGACCCTGCGGCGGAACGCTGTGTTGCTCTCGGCCCCGAAGGTCAGCTCAAGGGGCACCAGAAGCACCAGCAGTACCAGCAACACCAAGCCCAGGACCCCGACGATGACCCATACCATAGGTCTTCCTTCTCTAGGTCATCCCCTGCTGTTGCTGCTGCGAACCCTGCTGTTGCTGTTGGCCCCTGGCCTTCATCATCGTCTCGGCCACGCGCTCAATGGTAGAAGGACCCCTGGGCGAGACCGGTTCCACCCGGACGCCCTCCTGGTTGACGATGATCAAAGCCACCGGCCTGATGCCTCCCATACCGCCGGTGCCACCGCCCAGGCCCTCGGCAGGGCCATTGCTCCGTTGAGGACGGCCCATCCCACCCCCGGCACCGAAGCCGAAACCGATACTCATGAGAGGAATGATGGTGTTCCCGTTAACAGTTATGGGGTCGCCCACCACACTCTTGGTATTCAATAGCCTCTCCATCTCTTCCACAAAGCTCCTGGAAAGCCTCTCCACGTCCTCCACAACACCCTCCTTACATGAGCGTTATATTTATTGTAAACCATTCCATGCCATCTTTATGAAAATCCAGCCCCATCCAGTGAAAATGACGTGATGAGTCCTGGCGAGCACGCTCCCGCTTCTTCACAAAGACACAGGACACGGTGTCCGATTGACAATCGGCTCCAGTGATGGTATAAAAATCGATTGTTCGTTTTTATAAACGGGCGGACCCTCTCTACACTGGAGGCGCTACATGCCCAAGGTGACCGAGGCCCACCTGGAGGCCCGACGGCAGCAGATCCTCTCCGCTGCCGCCGCCTGCTTCTCCCGCAGCGGCTTCCACCGCACCACCATGCGGGATATCTATCAGGAGGCCCACCTCAGCCCAGGAGCCGTCTATCGCTACTTCCAGAGCAAGGACGAGATCATCCGGGCCATGGCCGACGAGGAGCTCCAGCGCAACGTCGCCATCATCCAGGCCATCAGCAGCCAGGGCGATACCATTCAGTTGCTGGACGAACTGGTCCACACCTTCTTCCAGAGGCTGGAGGAGTGCGGACCCGCCGCCTGCAACATGTCCGTGGAGGTCTGGGCCGAAGCCCTGCGCAACCCCAGGGTGGCCGAGGCTGTGCGCCGCCGCATCCAGACCCACCTCAAGCTGTTCTCCGACATCATCCCGCGGGCCCAGCGCCGCGGCGATATCGACCCCACCCTGGACCCCACCGCCGTGGCCCGGGTCATGCAGGCCCTCTTCCATGGCCTCGTCATCCAGAAGGGACTGGACCCTTCCGTTGACATCAAGGCCTATGCCCAGGTCCTCCGCTCCCTATACAGAGGTACCTTCTGGCAGGGCCCTCCACCAACCAACGGGTCCCACTCTGGCCCCCTTCGCCCCAAGGACTCGGCACCCTAGTTCCGGCAGACCCATCTTGAACAGAAAGGAACCCCCATGCGGTTCGCAAGATCCTTGTCCACGGAAGGCCTGTCACGGGCCAGCGCCCTGCACCCAAAGCTGACTATCACCCTCTGGGGCCTGCTGCTGGTCATCTCCGGCCTCATCGCCTCCCGCCTCCTCCCAGGCGCCCTAACTACCCAGGCCGAGTTCACCAACCAGCCGGAGTCTAAACAGGCCCAGTTGCTCCTGGAGCAGCGCTTCCCGGAGAGGGATGTCACCCCCCAGCCCAACGAGACCATCATCGTCCGCTCGGACTCCCTGACCGTGGACGACCCCGCCTTCCGCCTGTTCCTGGAGTCCCTCCACGCCCGTCTCCTCTCCCTGGGACCCGATGTTATCCAGGGAGGGGTCCACTACTACCTAACCAGAGATCCGTCCCTGGTCTCCGCCGACAGGCACACCACCATCCTGCCCCTCATCGTCAACGAGCCCAACGACAACATCGGGCGCGTCCAGCAGGCCATCCACAACTCCCCCACTGACCCCGCCTTCCAGGTGTACACCGTCGGCTCCGCCAGCTTTGATAAGGAGTTCCTGGAGACGGCGGAGAAAGACCTCAGCGCCGAACTGCGCATCGGCCTGCCGGCGGCCATCGTAGTCCTGGTGCTGGTCTTTGGCGCCGTGGTCTCCGCCCTGGTCCCCGTCGTGGTCGCCTTCATCTCTATCGCCGTTGCCCTGGCCCTGACGGCCCTCATAGGCCAGGCTTTCCCCTTCTCCTTCTTCGTCACCAACATGATTGTCATGATGGGCCTAGCCGTGGGCATCGATTACTCCCTGTTCATACTCTCTCGCTTCCGGGAAGAGCGCAGGAACGGCCTGGACAAGATCAACGCCATCTCCGCCGCCGGAGCCACGGCCAGCCGCGCCGTACTCTTCAGCGGCCTGACCGTGGTACTGGCCCTCCTGGGCATGCTCCTAGTGCCCACCAACATCTTCCGCAGCCTGGGGGCAGGGGCCATCCTGGTTGTCCTGGTCTCCATCACCGCCTCCGTCACCCTACTCCCCGCCATCGTCAGCCTACTGGGCGACAGTGTGAACGCCCTCCGGCTGCCCCGGCTGGGCAGGGCCTTGGATACCCAGTCCGTTGGCGGCTTCTGGGACAAGATGACGTCCACAGTCATGCGCTTCCCCGTGGGAAGTCTGGTGGCAGCCATCGGGCTGCTGGTGGCGGCTGCTATCCCTGCCATGTCCATAGAAACGGGCTTCAACGGCATCGATGCCCTGCCCGACCACCTCCAGTCCAAGCAGGGGTTCCTCATCCTCCAGCAAGAGTTCCAGGTGGGGTCCGTCTCCCGCGCCGTCATCGTGGTGGACGGCGAGGCCACCTCCCCACAAGTGCAGCAGGCCATCCAAGACCTACAGACCATGCTGGCCTCGGATCCGGCCTTCTTCCTCCAGCAGGCCACCACCCAGGTGAACCCGCGGGGAGACCTGACCGTTCTCCGCGTGCCCATGGCGGGAGACTCCAGCAGCCGCCAGGCCGAGGACGCCATCCGGAGGCTGCGGGGCCAGTACATCCCCCAGGCCTTCCATGGGGTGCCCGCCAGGGCCCTGGTGACGGGCAACGTCGCAGGCAATCTGGATTTCTTCGACCTGACCGCCGACTACACCCCCATCGTCTTCGCCTTTGTCCTGGGCCTGAGTTTCATCCTCCTGACCACCGTGTTCCGCTCCCTGGTGGTGCCGGTGAAGGCCATACTGATGAACCTGCTCTCCGTGGGCGCGGCCTACGGCCTCATGGTGCTGGTGTTCCAGGATGGGTTCCTGGCCAGTACTCTGGGCTTCGGCCAGGTGGACAAGATAGAGGCGTGGATACCACTATTCCTATTCTCCGTGCTCTTCGGCCTCTCTATGGACTACCATGTGTTCTTGCTTAGCCGCATCCGGGAGCGCTTTGACCAGACCCGCAACAACGACGGCGCGGTGGCCTTCGGGCTGCGCTCCACGGCCAGCATCATCACCGGGGCGGCGCTAATCATGGTGGCCGTGTTTGCCGGTTTCGCCAGTGGCGACATGGTCATGTTCCAGCAGGTGGGCTTCGGCCTGGCCGTGGCCGTCTTCCTGGACGCCACCATCGTGCGCTCCGTGCTGGTGCCCTCCGCCATGAAGCTCCTGGGCGACCGTAACTGGTACCTGCCCCAGTGGCTCTCCTGGCTTCCTTCCATCAACACCGGGGAGACCTACCCTGGCCGGCCTGTGGTGCCCCAGGCCACCCCTGCGGGCCCCCAGCTCCACACTTCCCCAGCCTCCCTCACCCTCGACCAGGAGCAGGACCGGGAACTTATGAAGTAGATCGTTCGTCTTACAACCTTGGGACACTCTTGTAGTAGCATTGATTAGAGTCCACCAGTGTGCACCTGAAGGAGAAGGTCGTGTTCAATAAAGAGACGGTGGAAGAGCGTTCACCCAATGAAAAGGGCGCTGGTGAGGTGATCATCCAGGCCAGCGGCGTGCACAAAATCTATAATACCGGCAAGGTGACGGTCCACGCTCTACGGGGCCTAGACCTGGCTATCAAGAAGGGGGAGATGGTGGCCGTCATGGGCCCTTCCGGGTGCGGCAAGACCACCCTCCTGAACGTGCTTTCAGGCCTGGACAACATCACCCAGGGCCAAGTGGTCATCGCGGGAGCACCCCTCCACCAGATGTCCGACAGGGAGCGCACCCGCTTTCGGGCCCAGAGCATGGGCTTCGTCTTCCAGTCCTTCAACCTGCTGCCCGTGCTGAGCGCTGTGGAGAACGTGGAGCTGCCCCTTCTGGTCTCGGGGATCAAGCAAAGTGTGGCACGGGAGCGCGCTCTGGAGGCCCTGGCTCTGGTGGGCCTGGCCGACCAAGCACCCAAGCGCCCCGCCGAGATGTCCGGAGGCCAGCAGCAGCGCGTGACCATCGCCCGGGCTCTGGTGAACCAGCCGGCCATCGTCTGGGCCGACGAGCCAACCGGCAACCTGGACAGCGAGACGGCCACAGAGATCATGGACCTGCTGTGCCGCCTGAACAAGGAGCACCTGCAGACTTTCGTCATTGTGACCCATGACCCAACTGTGGCCCACCGCGCCGACCGCATTGTACGTATGCGCGACGGCCTTATCGAGAGCGATGAGACCAACCACAAGGGCGATGGGAGGTGAGAAAGCGCCTCGGTCTGCCAGCCCAAGCCTCAGACCCTAAAGGCTTCGGCGTTATCCGGCGGTCAGAACATGGCAGACCGGTGGGAGATGCAGAGAGTCACCATTACCTTCAGGAGGACTGAGTGATCTCCACCAAGCACATACTCATGGGCGTCAGCCTCATGGTCTCGGGGCTGTTCGTCGCCTCTCTGCTCATCATAGCCTTGGTGGCCCCCAGGCTGGCCCTCATGGGCTCCCTGGTCCTGGCCCTGGCCTCCCTGGGCCTGGTCTTCTGGCTGTGGATGCTCATCGAATGCGTCACCCGAGAGCCAGACCAGGGGAGCACCAAGGTTACCTGGGCCCTGGTCATCCTCCTGGCCCAGTGGCTGGGTGCTCTGCTGTACTTCCTGGTACGCCGGCCCCGGCGCATCGCCGAGACCGGGCAGTGATTACGGGAAACCCTTAAGGGTCGCCGCCCAGCGGCCCCTCGCTACTTGAAGATCAAGCAAGAGGTTACCAAATGGCTAAAAAGCAGCAGATATATCTGACCATACTATCGGTCCTGCTCCTGGCGGCGGCCGGCTCCATCGCCTTTCTCATGGTGGACCGCCACAACCTCAACCAACGCCTCACCAATGCGCTGGGGACACAGGTGACCGACGCCTACGGCTACACTAGAGAGGCTACAGGGCTCCTTCAGCACGCCATGGACAACCATCAGGAGCTGTGGGCCCTGGATGAGGCCGTCAAAGACCTTCAGGCGGCCTCCTACATGATGGACCACATGGCGTGGTTGGACAGCTCCCGCCGCCAACAGTGGACCAGGGTGCAGCGGGGCCTCTCCCAGGCCATATACCTTATCTCCAAAACCTATAACGAAGCCGGACAGGACAGCCCCACTGAGGCTCAGTGGCGTATGGTGGGCGAAGCCCGGTCCATGGTCGCCGCTGCCAATAAGGCCCTGACGGCGGAGATAACCGTCGGAAGCAGCCCCCGTATCAGGTTCGATGAACAGGCTATTGTGGAGGCCGTCGGCGCCGCCGAGGCCTTCCTACACTCTTTTCCCGAGGAGGGTTAGGCCTCCATGGAAAAGCTCTTCGGTATCCCCATCGGCCAGCTCATGGTCAACCTCATCATCATCTTCATCATCGGAGCGGCCGTCCTGGGCTACGTGGCCCTGCGCAACCGCGTCATCCTCAAGCTCGCCGTGCGCAATATACCCCGCCGGCCAGCCCAGACCTTGCTCATCGTCATGGGCCTCATGCTGGCCACCCTGCTCTTCTCCGCCTCCTTCTCCACCGGCGACACCCTCACCCATTCCCTTCGCGTAGAGGCGGTGAAGACCCTGGGAGAGGTGGACGTCCTGGTGCGGACCAAGGAACAGGGGGTGGCTGGACGCCGCGACTACTTTGACCAGTCCTACCTTAAGCAGGTCCAAGAGCGACTGGCCGGCATGGCGGAAGTGGAGGCCATAGGCCCCTTCGCCCTGGAGCGCGTGCCCGTTCTCGCCCCCTCCACCCGCCTCAGCGAGCCCGAGGTGAACGTGGTCGGTATGTCCCTGGAGGGTTCCCATGTCTTCGCCCGGCTGGAGGACCCCCGGGGCTCCCCCCTGTCCCTGGACTCTCTTGGCCCAGGCCAGGCGTATATCAGCTCTGAGCTGGCCACCAAGCTTCAGGCCGGACCGGGAGACACCATCCTAGCGGTCCTGGGGCCGCAGCCCACAGCCATTCAGGTAGCCGGAGTCTTCCAGGAGGGGGCCAGCCTGGCCGGTGACCTGGCCGTGGTCATGCCCCTGGAACAGATACAAATCGCCGCCGGCACCGTGGGTAAGGTGAACGCCATCGGCATCAGCAACCAGGGCGACGCCATCGCCGGCGCCCGGCTCACCACCCCCGTGGTGGACGCCCTGACGCCCCTGCTGGACGGCACACCCCTGGAGGCGGCCCCGGTCAAGGAGGAAGCCCTAGAGATGGCCGACCAGAACGGCAGCTCCATCGCCAACGTCTTCCTCCTCTTCGCCCAGTTCTCCATCGCCGCCGGCATCCTCCTCATCTTTCTGATATTCACCATGCTGGCCGCCGAGCGTAAGCGAGAGCTGGGCATCATGCGTGCTGTGGGGGCCCAGCGAGGCCACGTGGTACGCCTCTTCGCCTTCGAGGGTGCGGTGTACTCCCTGCTGGCCGCCGCGGTGGGCAGCCTTCTTGGCGTGGTGGTGGGCTGGGGGATGGTCCGCATCATGGCCCAGGGCCTCCAGGAATTCGACTTCTCGTTGACCTACACCTTCAACTGGCGGAGCCTGGTCATAGCCTACACCATGGGAATGGTGGTTACCTTCGCCGTCGTACTCATCGCCTCTTGGCGGGTGAGCAGCCTGAACATCATCCGCGCCATCCGGGATATCCCCGAGCCCCCGGCCGACCGCCGCGGCCTGCGGGCCCTGGTGGTGTCCATTGCCCTACTGCTTCTGGGCATCTTCCTTATGTTCTCGGGCATACAGGGGGAGCAGTTAGCGCCCTACCTGCTGGGTGGCTCCCTTATAATCATCGGCCTCTCCCTGATTGCCCAGCGCCAGGGCCTTCCCGACCGCGCCGCCTTCACCTTTGCCGGCCTGGCTAACCTCACCTGGTGGCTCCTTCCCGAGGATGCCCACCTGACCCTGTTCCCCATGCTCGAACGCCTTCAGGCGGGCATCGAGATGTTCTTCCTCACCGGTATCATGGTGGTGATAGGGGCCGTCTGGACCGTCATTTACAACACCGACCTTCTCCTGGCCGCCATCGTCTTCACCTTTGGGCGGCTCCGCGGCCTCCCACCCGTCCTTAAGACCGCCGTGGCCTACCCCGCCTTCCACCGGTTCCGCACCGGCATGACCCTGGCCATGGTCGCCCTAGTCATCTTCACCCTCACCGTTATGGCCTTCATCACCCACGCCATCGCTGGTGTAGTAGGAGACACCGACAGGCTCTCGGGGGGCTTCCACATCCTCGCCTCCACCAGCTACGCCAATCCCATAAAGGACATTCACGCCGCCCTGGCGTCGGCCCAGGGCATCTCCCCCGACGACTTCTCCATCATCGGCAGCTTTCTGGATGCCCCCATCAAGGCCAGGCAGGCGGATACCGACCAGGAGGCCGAGGACTTCTATCTGCGAGGCGTGGACCAGGGCTACGTACAGGGCGTCACTTACGGCTTCCGCATGATGGCCCAGGGCTACCAGTCGCCCCAGGAGGTCTGGCACGCCCTTCAGCAGGAGCCCAACACCGTGGTGGTGGCCTCCTTCATAGTACCCTCCCGGAATAACTTCAACGTGGGCGGCGCTCCAGGCTCCCTCCGCCTGGAGGGCTTCTACCTGGAGGACGAGACCCTGCCCGAGGTGTACTTAGAGGTGACCGACCCCCGCAGCGGGCGGCAGGAGCGCCTGCGCATCATTGGCGTGCTGGAGGACCTGGCCGTCTATTCCGCCCCCGCTGTCACGTCTAAGGGCACACTGGACAGGCTCCTTGGCCAGAGCCTGCCGCCCCTGGGCTACATGTTCCGCCTCAAGGAGGGCGCGGATGCCCAGACGGTGACCCGGGCCCTCAAGGCCGCCTTTCTGGAGAACGGGTTCCAGGCCGAGGTCCTGGCCGACGAGATCCGCAAGAACTCCAGCGTCAACCTTATGTTCACCAACCTCCTCCAGGGCTTCATGAGTCTGGGCCTGGTGGTGGGCATCGCCGCCCTGGGCGTCATCGCCGCCCGCTCCGTGGTGGAGCGCCGACAGGAGATAGGCATGCTCCGCGCCCTGGGCTTCCAGAAGGGGATGGTCCAGACCTCCTTCCTCATCGAGTCCTCCTTCGTGGCCCTCCTGGGCATTGGCATCGGCGTGGGCCTGGGCTTCGCCATATCGCCCCAGATCCTGGGCGGCATGGCCGAAAGCTTCCAAGGGCTGACCTACCGTGTGCCCTGGGTCAACATCCTCATCGTGGTAGTGGTCGCCTACCTGGCCTCCTTCCTCACCACCTTCCTGCCCGCCCGCCAGGCAGCCCAAGTCTATCCCGCCGAGGCCCTCCGGTACGAGTAGCCTGTTTGGGGCCAAAAGAGGGTGGACCCGGGCGAGCCCTGGTCCACCCTGCCGACGTGAGACAATAATACTAACACCCCCCGCATGTCACACACCTTAAGGAGGTGCATTCATGTCCGGATTCTTCGCCATACCCGCTGCGGGAGCAGGCTTCTTCCTGAGCGCCTGGCTCACCATGATCTTCTGGGGCATCCTGGCCCCAGACCTGGGCCTGGAGACCATCGGCTACGTCCGCTCTATGCTCGTCACCATCGCCCTCTGGCTGGTAGTGGCCCCCCCAGCTGGGGCCGTGGCCGGCAGGACAGGGCGCAACCAGTAGCCCTGCCGTCCCCTAGCTCACAACCCACCCTGGAAGGCGGCACGGCCACCATCGGCCAGCCCATCCTCACCCACCTCCTCCCGTCAGCGCTGGCCAGTGGTCTGTGCCCCACGTAAGCCCGGGCGGACCTCCTGCGCCCGCATTCATGCTGCTACGGTGACGTTGCCCCCTCCGCCAGCCGTCCTGGCCACGAAGGACTGTCCCGCCCCTTCCCAGTCTGCCTCCATTGGTCCAGCCACAGCACGGGCAGGTACACCTATGACCACCTTCCGTGCGTTCCACCCTTCGGATGACGATAATAATCTTTTGGGCGCCATAGAACTACTCAGATCGACAACATGTTGCCGCTAACGCACTCTTCGCGCCGTGCCCCCATCCCCCGCCGGTGTGCCGCGGTAGTCGGCCTATCCCCTTCGTTATGTCGTTAGTGATAGAATGGAATACTGGGCGGCACGTACAACCATTAGATACGCCCTGGGCAGAACGTGGAAGAAGCGACACAGATAGAAAAAGACCGCGAAATTCAAAGCCTCCAAGAGGAAAACGTTCGACTTCTCGGCCGTTTCTCACAGCTTAGTAACCTAGCTCTCAGGATCCTGTCCACCCTGGACCTCCCCGCCGTCCTCCAGGAGGTCGTTGATGCGGCCTGCGAGCTAACCCGTGCCCGCTACGGTGCCCTGGCCGTATTCGCCCAGGACGCCCGTATCCAGCACTTCATCACCCATGGCCTCACCCCGGAGGAAAGAACACGCGTGGGAGACCCCCCCAAGGGCGTCGGCCTTTTGGGGTGGCTACGCCAGCTACCCCAGCCCTTGCGCCTGGCCAACCTCTCCCAACACCCCCTGGCCACTGGCTTCCCGCCAGGGCACCCCCACATGACCACCTTCCTGGGCGTGCCCCTCCGCCTGGGCCAGGAGACTCTGGGCGCCCTCTACCTCACCGAAAAGGCCGACGGCCAGGAGTTCACCCAGGAGGACGAAGACCTTCTAGTCCTCTCTGCCGCCCAGGCCACCATGGCCATCCGCAACGCCTGGATGCACCAGCAGTCCCAGGCCCACCTAGAGGAGGCCGAGCGCATCGCCAAGGACATCCGCGCCCTCCACGACCTGACCCGCTTGGCGGTGTCCACCCTGGACCTGGAGGAGGTCCTAGAAGAGTCCCTGCCCGTGGTCCTGGAACTCACCAAGACTGAGGCCGCCGAGGTCTGGCTCCTGGACCCTGTGAAGGGCGTGCTGGAGATCAAGGCCCACAAAGGTGACCCACCCGAGGTCTTCTTCCAGCGTCAGCACTTCCGGGTAGGCGAGGGTCTCCCTGGTATAGCCATTGCCACCCTCCAGCCTGTTATCGCCGCCGACATAGCCAGCGACCCGCGAGTCCTCCGAACTCAACTTATTGAGGCCGGCTTCAAAGCCATGTGCGCCTTCCCTATGGTCTCCCACGGCAAGCCCCTGGGTGTCCTGTGCGTGGCCTGCCGCGACCACCAGTGGCTCCAGAACCGCGACGATTCCCTCCTGGCCAGAATGGCCGATGCACTGGCCATCGCCATCCAGAACGCTCAGCTCTTCGCCCAGGTGGAGAACCTGGCCGCCGAACGTGCCCGCCTCTTGGCCCTGGCCGAGCAGGAACGCGCCCGCCTGGAGGCCCTGGTCCAGGCCTCCCCCGTGGGTATCTTCGTTGCCGAAGCCAGCGGCCGCGTCTCTTTGATAAACCGCGAGGCGGAGCGCATCCTGGGCCTCTCCCTCCAGCCTGGTGATACCCTCCAGCGCTACGAGCAGGCCGTCACCTATCGCCGGCCCGATGGCCAGGTGTACGCCCCCGCAGACCTCCCGCTCCAGCGCGCCCTGTACCAGGGGGAGACTGTCCGCGCCGAGGAGGTCCGCATGGAGTTCCCCGACGGACACAGCATCCCCACCATGGTCAACGCCACCCCCGTCTATTCCCCCAGCGGCGATATTACCGCCGCCATCGCCGTTATCCAGGACATGACACCCCTGGAGGAGGTGGAGCGGCTGGGCAGAGAGTTCCTGGGCATGGTCAGCCACGAGCTCAAGACCCCTCTCACCGCCATCAAAGGCTCCGCCGCCACCGTGCTGGGCAGCCGCAGACCCTTCAGCGTTGACGAGACCCGGGAGCTCTTCGAGATCATAGACGAGCAGGCAGACTGCCTCCGGGAGCTGGTGGACAACCTCCTAGACATGACCCGCATCGAGGCCGGCTCCCTCTCCGTCAGCCCCGAGCCCACCGACCTCCGGACAGTATTGGAGGAGGCCAGGGCCACCTTCGTCCGCTCCGGCGGACGCCAGCCTGTCGAGCTCCATATGCCCGAAGGCGTCCCGTTGGTCAGCGCCGACCGGCGCCGCGTCACCCAGGTGGTGAACAACCTGCTCAGCAACGCCGCCAAGTTCTCGCCGCCCACGGCACCCATACACATCCACGTGGAGCCCCAGCCTTCCCACCTCATCGTGCGAGTCATTGACCAGGGCCGAGGCATCCCGCCGGAGAAGCTGCCCCTCCTGTTCAAGAAGTTTTCCCGCGTCCATGAAGACAGCGGGGCCAAGCTGTCGGGTAGCGGCCTTGGCCTGGCCATCTGCAAGGGCATCATCGAAGCCCACGGCGGGCGCATCTGGGCCGAAAGCCAGGGCCTTGGCCACGGCGCCACCTTCACCTTCACCCTCCCCGTGGCCTCCCAGTCACCCGCCCCTCTTCCCAGCACCACCCGCAGGGCGGACCACCTGGGCCGCGTCCGCCGCCCGGGCGAGCGCACCCGCATCCTGGCCGTGGACGACGAGCACCAGGTCCTCCGCCTCCTCCAGCGCTCCCTGGACGAGGCCGGCTACCAGCCCATCGTAACCAGCGACCCATCCCAGGTCACCAAGATCGTAGAAAAAGAAGAGCCAGACCTGGTCCTGCTGGACCTCATGCTCCCCGGCGTCTCGGGCTTTGACCTCCTCCGCCAGATCCGCGAGTTCTCCGGTGTGCCCGTCATCTTCCTCACCGCCAGTGACCACAGCGAGGACACCGTCCGCGCACTGAAGATGGGCGCCGACGACTACATCACCAAGCCCTTCTCCGTGTCCGAGCTCCTGGCCCGCATCGAAGCCTCCCTCCGGCGCCGCGTCCTGGTCGACCAAATGGAGGTAAGGCCTCCCTTTGTGCTAGGCGACCTTATGATCAGCTTCTCTGAGCGCCGCGTCACCGTGGGCGGCCAGGTGGTCTCCCTCTCCGCCACCGAATACAAGCTCCTCTACGAGCTGGCCACCAACGCCGGCCGCGTCCTGACCCACGACCAGATCCTCCAGCGCGTCTGGGGGCCCGAGTACTCCGGCGAGACCGAGCTGGTGCGCTCCTTCATACGCAACCTCCGCCGCAAGCTGGGCGACGACGCCCGCAACCCCCGCTACATCTTTACCGAACCCCAGGTGGGCTACCGCATGCCCAGACCCTCACCCTCCCAACCGCCCTAGTCCCCCGGGGAGTCTCCGCCTCTCCTTCCCT
>DAOUBE010000036.1:0-6010 GCA_034432835.1 Dehalococcoidia bacterium
CCCTGGACTACAACACCCCAGCCCAGTATCTTACTAAGCACCACCCAGAACTGGTCCCTAAAATAGCCCGACTGTCTCATATGTACTGAACCAGTACAACCGCTTGGCAAGGGAGAGCAAAGCAGCGATAATAGGCGGCATCAACTCAGGGGGCTGCGGCATCACCGCCAGCCGCCTGGCCATCAGGTTACAGGAGGAGTGTAGATGGTACGGCAACAGACAAAGCTGCTAACTCCCCAGGTCAAAGCCCTCATAGGGAAGACCACCAAGGTGGTGGAGATGTACGGCGAGATAGACCGGGAGTCCATCCGCCGGTACGCCGTGGGCATCCCCGACCAGGACCCCCGCTACTGGGACGAGAATCTGGCCAAGCCCAGGTTCGGTGGCGTCACCTGCCCTCCCCTGATGATCGCCTACATCGCCGGGCGCAAGCCGCCTTGGGAGCCTGACCACATGGACGAGGTGATGAACAAGAACTGGTTCGACGACAGCGGCGGGGGCATGTGGCGCTGGGAGGAGGGCCTGCCGTCCATCCGTGACTATGCCCCCACCAAAAGCCATCTCCACGCGGGGGACGAGGTGGAGATCTATCGCTACCCCAAGCTGGGCGACCGCATCTTCTACCAGAGCAAATATGCGGATATTCAGGAGAAGGTGGGCCGCGACGGCAGGCCCTTCCTTCTGGTCACCTGGGAGACCCGCTACTGGAACCAGGACAACGAGACCATCTGCGTGGTGCGCACCATAGGGATAGAGCGGTAGTCCCCACGGTTCTGTTGGCTTGAGCTGGGTGCTGCCATGCCCCCGTACTCCTTCAGAAAGGGGACCTCAGGGGATAAAGGGTCATTGGGAGCCGGAGACCAAGGGTCTGGTTAGGTCTAGGCCACCTCCCCTCCGGATTCTTCCGTCGCTAGGCTCCCTCAGAATGCCCCTTCATCCCCCGGCCCAGGGCGAGGGCCAGGGGAGTACACCCACCTGGAGTAAAAGCGCCCAACAGGTTACCAACCCAAGCAAACGGTACCGGCCCCGCCAGTCCCTTGTCTTGCCAGATGGAAGGTTAGGGCCTACCCCTTCGGGGGGCCTCAGGGCAAGCTCTGAGCGCAGCCTAGGGGATGGGGAGAAGCGCTCTATCGGGACCTTTCACTCTTACCTCGGTCCTCTTCCCTCAAGGTCGAGGATATAAGCCTCATCTGCTCGTGCTCGCAGTAGTGCTGCCAGAGGAAGTAGGGGCAGGTCTGAGACCTGCCCCTACGAACTTGTGGTCTGTGGATGCTTGTGCAGCTCGGTAACGCAGGCTAGTGCTCTCAGGCCATGGTTGTCGTGGCCTGCTTGTTTCTAAACACCAGGGCCTCCCGCAGGAACTCCGCGGCCACGTGGACGGGCACCGCCATGCCCACGTTGTGGGCCGTCATCATGGTGTTGATGCCCAACAATCGGCCCCGGGCGTCCACCAGCGGTCCGCCCGAATAGCCCGGCCTGAGGTTGAGGCCAACCACAATCCACTGCCGGCCCGGCCGCTGGCCGTGGCTGTCCTCGTGCTCCAGCCCGATGACCGCCCCCGCCGTCACCGAGCCGGCCACGCCCCAGGGGTGCCCCATGGCCAACACCCACTGTCCAGGCTGGACCTTGCGGGAGTCGGCCAGGCGCACGGTGGGCAGGCCGTTGGCCTCCACCATCAGCGCCGCCAGGTCTCGGGAGGTATCGGTGGCCAGCAAGCGGGCCTCCAGGGTACGACCGTCGGTGAGGGTGACAAGCAGCGGGGGCCGCTGGACTACGTGGGCGTTGGTCAGGATAAGCCCATCGGGGTGCCAGATGGTGCCGGCCCCTACCCCGCCCCTGCTACCTCGCACCTGCACCAGGGAGTCTTTTATCCCGTGGGCTACCAGGGCCAGCTCGTCGTTCAACTGCTCCAACAATGCGGACATTTCTACCTTCTCCTTCAGGGCTGAGCGCCCACCTTTACAGACAGCTCCCTGAGCTGCCCGCCGCGGACGATGCGGACGGTAGCGGTGGCGCCGACCTGGGTATCACTCAAGGCCGTCAGCAGATCGTCTATAAAACGGACGGGCTGTCCGTTGAAGGCGACGATGATATCGCCCAGGAACATGCCAGCCTGCTCGGCGGGGCTATCGGGGGCCACGGCCACCACCAGTAGCCCGGTCTCCTGGCCAAGCTGCTGGGCCAGGGCGTTGGGCAGACGAGCGGGCTGGGTGCCTACCCCCAGGTAGCTGCGGCGGATGGTGCCCTGGGCCAGTAGCGTCTCCACCACCCGCTTTACAGTGGGGTAGGGGACGGTGATGGAGAGGCCCCGCAGCAGGGCGGAGGAGTTGATACCCAGGACCCGCCCGCTGACATCCACCAGGGGGCCGCCGGAGAAGCCCGGGTACATCACCGTATCACTCTGGAGGTAGCGGTCCAGCCGTCCTCCCGCTGGGGTCACCCAGCTAGACCCCAGGGCGCTGACTATGCTTAGGGTGGCGCGGACGGTCTCGCCGGGCCGCCCCAGGGCCAGCACCAGATGCCCCACCTTCAGGTGGTCGGGAGGGGCCCACTGGGGCACCGCCAGGCCCGAGGCCTCGGCCCGCAGGACGGCGATATCCGTGGTGGGGTCCCGGCCTACTAAAGCGGCGCTCACCGTCTGGCCGCCGGGCAGCCCGACCCTTATGCCCTCCTCCCGCTCGATGACGTGGTGGGCCGTTACTATGACGCCGTCGGCGGACCAGAGGGTGCCGCTGGCGTGGAGCCGGCGCCTGCCCTCCACCCTGGCCACCCCCTGGCCGGCCTTCTCCACGGTGGCGGCCAGGCTATCGGAGAGGTCTGCAAGAAGCTGTGTCATGGGAATTTCCTCCTACTTGTCTAGTCCCGGTGACTCCAGTGTATAAGGGGACGGGAGATGGTACACCAGCAGGAGGGCGAGGGGCCACTGGAAAAAAGGTCAGGTCAGAGAAGGACCAGACCTAGCCTTGTGGCCAGGACTACGGCCTCGGTGCGGCTCTGGGCACCTAGCTTGCCCAGGATGGCATTGACGTGGAACTTGACGGTATGCTCGCTGATCCCCAGCTTCTGGCTGATGGTCTTGTTAGGGAGGCCCTGGGCCAGCAGCCGGAGCACCTCCAGCTCCCTGGGGGTGAGGGCCTCCACCGGGGGCACAGAGCTGCGGCCCTGGGCTGGGGGCACCACGGTGGCCAGCTCCGGGGCCAGGACCAGCAGGCCCAGGGCCACGGACCGTAGTGCGGTGGCCAGGGTAGAGCCGTCGGTGTCCCGCAAGAGCAAACCCCTCGCCCCGGCGGCCACGGCCTGGCTGGCGTAAGCCTCGTCGGGTAGGAGGGCCACCACCGGCAGGCCGGCCTCCCGCAGCTCCGCCAGGCCGTCCATGGAGGCGGGCGGGTCCCACCCCAGGTCCCACAGGACAACGTCAGGGTGGTAAACCTCCATCTCGTCCAGCAGTCCTGCGTGGGTGGGGGTCTGGCCGATGACGGCCAAGCCCGGTTGGTTGGCCAGCAGGGCCGCCAGGCCAGCACGGGCCAGGGAGTCCCTGGCGACCACGGCCACCCGCAGCTCCGCAGCGGCAGAGGGGGTGCTTGTCTCCACTGGAACGCCCACGACCATTTAGACCCAGTATATCAGAAGGCCGACGCCCCTGGCCCGGCGCTTGACACCAGGGCGCTGGCCTAGTAGCGTTTCCAACGGCCTCTCTACCATGGGGGCAGTGGAAGCCGGGTACACCCGTACCCGCCATAGGAAAGAAGGGAGATGCTATGAAAGTCTTGCTGGTTGGTGGCTCTGGCCACGTTGGGACCTTCGTCACCCCTTACCTGAGGAAGAAGCACCAGCTCCGAGTTCTGGACCTTAGGCCGCCCAAGCACAAGGACGTGGAGTACGTGGAGGGCTCCATCACCGACCCCCAGGCCCTCCAGCGCGCCCTGGAGGGTGTGGACACCTTTATCAACATGGTGATGAAGAACCCCACCAGCGGCCGCGAGTCCACGGTGGAGGAGATAGTGAACAACTACCAGGTGAACACCCTGGGGCTGCACCTGCTCCTTTACACGGCCCAGGGCCTGGGCATCAAGCGGGGAGTACACACCAGCACCTTCACCGTCCACGACCGGCGTCGCACCTGGTATCCCTCCGAGGACGAGCTGCCCCTGGACAACCCGGGGGTGTACGGGCTGACCAAGGGGTTTGGGGAGCTCATCTGCCGCTACTTCTGCCGCGAGTTCGATATGAACATCATCGCCCTGCGCATCACTGGCCCCAGGACCCGGGAGCAGTGGATAGAGGAGCGCCGCAACCCCGTGGTGCGGCCCAACGGAGGCCACCTCTGGGTCACCGACGAGGAGGACCTGGCCAACGCCTACCTGGCGGCCCTGGAGGTGGTCCAGGTAGGCCACGGGCGCTTCGAGGCGGTGTTCATCGCCGGCGACGAGAAGGAGCAGGAGGTGAACCTGTCCAAGGCCAAGCGCGTCCTGGGGTGGGAGCCCCGCACCCACCTGAAGGTGAAGGTGTAGGCGGACGACGCCTCATCACTGCTCAGCCACCGTAAACTCACTCCAGGGCTGGTGGCCGTAGGAGGAGAGGCCCAGGCTGTTGGCCAGACGGGCATAGACGGAGTACTCCCCCGAGGGGGCCTGGCCTCCCCAGGCGTCTTTCTGTTCCCAGGTCATGGTGTAGGTTGCGCTCTCCCCCGGCTCTAGGGTCCGGCGCTCGGTGCCGAAGGGCACCACGGCCACCTCCCGGTGCTGGGCGCGGCTGTAGAAGACCAGAGTAGGGGGCATATAGTCCAGGGGCACGGGCCACTGGCTGATGTTGGTCACGGACAGGGTGAGGGTCACCTTCTCCCCCGGGCTGTAGGACTCCTTGTCCGCTGTGAGACTCCAGCGGAAGGGGTAGGTGTAGCGGTCCTTCTCCTCTGTGGTGACGGGGGTGGCCTTGACCAGGGAGGGGTCCCCGGCCGGCAGCCCCTGGACCAGCTCCTTCAGCGCTTGCAGGTTCCCCGTTTGGAAGGCTGCGCCGATGTGCTCCCAGTCGTCACCGCACAGGAGCAGGTCGGGGGCATTGCCTGACCTGCCCCACCACAGGACGATGTAGCGGCCCGTGCCCAGCACTTCGCCACTGGCCGACCTAAGCTCCTGGGGCTCCCAGTACAGCAGCCTGAGCAAGGTCCCACCGCCCCTTTGCCTGCCCAAGAAGGAGGTCAGTGACTGTCCCAGCCCGTCCAGGAGGACCCGCTGGCCCAGGCTGGTGAGGGCCTGCTGTGCTGGCTGGGCCACGGACTCCCGGGCGGCCACGCTGTCCTTTAGCCTGGCGGACTGCTGGTCGTTGTAAGCAACGCCCGCAGGTATGGTGGTCAGGCCCTGGGCAGGCTGCTTCAACAGCCCGTCTCCCACCTTGAGCCATAGGACCGGCTGGTCTGGCCCTGGAGGAAGGCCCACAAAGCTGGCTCCGGGCCAGGTCCATCGGCTCCCCACCACACCCAGGGGTGTGCCGTCCTGCTTCATCACCACCGAGCCATCGTAGTGGGAGTCCACGTAGAGGGATGGCAGGGCGAAGAAGTGCTCCGGGGCGCTGAGGCTGGGGCTGGCGATGCTGTACTTCACCTTGAGCTCCTCCCCCGGCTGCTCGCGCCAGGCCACCAGCACCAGCTCCCCCGCCGTCACCGTCGCCTCACCGGCCACGGGCGCCGCCACCAGGCCATCGGCCTCCACCTTTAGCAGCAGAGCCCCGTTCCTGGGGTCGTACCGGTGGACCCTGGCCGGCAGCTTCCCCCGGCCCGGGACCTCCACCTCTACCTGCTCCAGGTTAAACCTGGGCTGTATCACGGTAAGCACGTAACCCTGGGGGTCCACCACCAGGCCACCCTGCACACCCTCCGAGCCACTGGACCAGTGGAAGGTGACCTGCACCACCGCATTCTCCCATGCCCTGGCCCCTTCGGGCAAGGTTGGGGGAGGCATCTCCGGGTACTGGGGGACCTCCGCCCTGGGTGTGGGCGTGGCCACAGGCGTGG
>DAOUBE010000037.1:0-2947 GCA_034432835.1 Dehalococcoidia bacterium
CACGAGCTGCCCCACCAGGACAAGCGGCGAGTCTTCCTCCTAGCGCGCAAACTCCTGGCCCCCGGCGGCACCTTTCTCATCACCGATCGCGTCCGCCTGCCGGAAGGTTACCTGTACGATGCCTGCCGCGCGGTCTGGCAGCGTTTGGCTAGGCTTCACCCCAACCCTAGCTACGCCTCCTTCGATCAGGTCTTCCGGAGCTATCAGGTGAAGGAGGATTTCCCCGCCACTTTGGAGGAGCACCTGTCCTGGCTGCGAGAGGCGGGCTTCAACGCGGCCTGCCTCTTCTTCCACCTCAACCGGTTCATCATTGGGGCCCAGCCCTCCAATGCCTAGTCCTGTTTGGAGCAAAGCTACTCTATGGCTAAAGTAGAGCAGATTTCCCAAGCCACCGAGGTACGGAAGCCCGTTGTGCTGCTGATCATGATGGTGCTGGGGCACGCCCTGAAGCACATCCTGAACGCCGGGCTGCCCATTATCATTCCGGAGCTGAAGGCGGGGATGGGCTTGAGCAACGCGGCGGTGGGCACCCTCAGCACCGTCCGGCAAGTGACGGGAGGCGTCCTGAACCTGCCCGCAGGCTACATCTCCGACCGCTATAGCGCCCGGTACGTCCGGGTGCTGGTGCTCACCATGGTGGGGGTGGGCGTCTTCACCTTCGCCCTGGGGCGGGCGCCCAACTTCGGGTACGCCCTGGTGGCTGCCAGCCTGATCAACGGGTCCATCACCTTCTGGCACCCGGCGGCCATTGGCACCCTGTCCCGGGCCTTCCAGCTCCGGCGAGGCTTCGCCATCTCCCTCCACGGGGCTGGGGGCAGCACCGGCGAGGTCCTGGGCCCCCTGTTGGCCGGCGCGCTGCTCCTGGCGCTGGGATGGCGGCAGGTGCTGCAACTGGCCGTTTTCCCAGCCTTTCTCACCGCCATCCTCATCATAGTGCTGCTGAGGGGAGTGGACGTGCCCGCGGCCCCACCCAAGAGCATGGGCTCCTACCTCACCGCGCTGTGGAAGCTGCTGCGCAACCCCTCCCTGCTCACCGTGCTGGCTGTCACCGCCGCCAGCTCCGGCGCTACCTCCGTCATGATGACCTTTCTCCCCATCTACATTCGCGAGGACCTGGGCTACTCCCCCGGCGTGGTGGGCGGGTACATAGCGGTGGCCCAGGTGGCGGGCATTGGCTCCCAGCCGGTGATGGGCCACCTGTCCGACCGCCTGGGCAGGAAGGCCGTACTGGTCCCCGCCCTGGCTGGGATGTGCGTCACTATCCTGGGGGTTTACCTGGCCACCTCTGGCGTGCTCTTCGTGCTGGCCCTGGCGGTCATGGGCGCCTTCCTTTTCTCCCTTATGGCCCTCATGGTAGCCACCGCCTCGGACCTGGCCCCTCCCGATGTCCAGTCCACCATCGTCTCCCTGGTGTTCGGCTCAGGCATTCTACTGTCGGGCATAGTCCCTTACTTCGCTGGCCTAATAGCTGACGTTCATGGAGTGCGTACCACCTTCCTCTTTGCCGCCTCCATCGCCTTCGTGGCGGCTACCCTGGCCCTCACCATCCGAGGCCAGAGGCGCGGGGCTGCGGCACCGGCCAAGCCCTGAGGCTGGGCACCCCCACAGCCGTCGTATAATTATGTTTATATGATGGCTGCTGCACCTCGGCCCGCCCGGGGGCAACAGGACCATGGCGAAGGGAGATGACATGCTGCTGGTGGGCACCGACGAGGGCCTCATAGCCCTGGAACGCGCCAGGAGTGGGTGGAGCCAGGCCTGGGCAGCCCTGGAGGGGTACTCCTTCAGCGGCCTGGCCCGAGACCCCACTCGGCCTGGACGGCTGCTGGCCTCGGCCTACGGGCAGGGCGTGTTCCTGAGCACCGACGGCGGCCAGACCTGGAGGCAGGTGCTGGCCCACAACGCCTGGACCATCGCTGTCTCGCCCGATGGGACGGCCTACGCCGGCATCAAGCCGGCGGCCGTGGCGCGGAGCAGAGATGGAGGAGAGTCCTGGGAGGACCTTACCCAGAGGGTGGCGCAGTTACCCACCTACTCCCAGTGGGACGCCCCCTTCCCTCCCTACACTGCCCACGTGCGCGCCCTCGCCGTGAGGCCGGGAGACCCGCAGGTGGTGTACGGTGGAGTGGAGGTGGGCGGGGTCATCGTCAGCCGCGACGGCGGAGACTCCTGGCAGGAGCTGCGTAACGGCGTTCACCTGGACATCCACGGCCTGGCCGTGGCACCGTCCGACCCCTGGGTTATCTACGCCGCCACCGGTGGTGGGTTCTACCGCTCCTTTGATGCCGGAGAGAGCTGGGAGCCCGCCCAGAGGGGGATGCACCATAGGTACAACATGGCCGTGGCGGTCCACCCTCTGGAGCCTCGGACGGTGGTGACAGCCACCATGGTGGGGCCTTCCCCCCACGTGGGCAGGGCCCAAGGGCGCCGACGCCACCATCTACCGCTCCAGGGACGGCGGCGACACCTGGGAGCCCCTGGCTGGGGGCCTTCCCGCCACTATCAGGGGCGGCGTGTATGCCCTGGCCATGGGGACTGACCAGCCGGGTTCGGTCTTCGCCGCGCTATCCATCGGCGAGGTCTGGGCCAGCGACGACCTGGGGGAGAACTGGCAGCGGGTGGCCCAGGGGCTGCCCCCCGCCCACGCGCTGCTGGTGCTGTAATAGGCCATTGACAGTAAAGCTAAGTTATGGTAAAGTTAAAAATACCCCGAGAGGTTCAGTAGATTTAGCACAGAGAGCCGAAGTACCGAAAGCCAAGTAGGGTAAGCACCTCTATCCTTATCCTTACGGGCCGAGTAGGGAAAAAGCTCCTGGCAAACCGAACGGTCTCTCGGGGTACTTTGTACCCTGAAAAAGTTCAGATAGATATGAGACAGTAGGCGTGGAAAAGTAGAAGCAGAAGGGGCCACACTTCTGGGTGAGAATAGACCAGAAAGGAGGTGGCC
>DAOUBE010000038.1:0-1906 GCA_034432835.1 Dehalococcoidia bacterium
GCCACCTCCTTTCTGGTCTATTCTCACCCAGAAGTGTGGCCCCTTCTGCTTCTACTTTTCCACGCCTACTGTCTCATATCTATCTGAACTTTTTCACGGAGAGACCGGGGGTACCGTTCGCCTATCCTTGGTACGCTGTCGGGGCGCTGCTTACTCCAGGCGGGTGTGCTCCCCTGGCCCTGGGGGGAAGTGTCATTCTCATGGAGCGCAGCGACGGAAGAATCGGGAGGGGAGGTGGCCCAGCCCCACCTGAATCCTCGCCTCCTGCTTGGAATGACCCTTTATCCCCTTGACTCCTGGAGGTCCCTCCTCTAAAGCAGTACGGAGGCATAGCAGCACCCAGCTCAAGCCAACAGGACCACGGGAGGCCGCTCCTGGACTTTGTGGAACGCATGGGGTTTGGACGGGTGGGCATAGCCCTATAGGGTCGCCGCATGACGTGCCGCCTTGAACCAGCCTTGGCCACCTCCTGAAAGCCTGCGGCCTTGAAGGAGGGGACAAAGCCCATGAAGCGGTAGCTGGGGGAATCAGGGTCCACGGGGTAGGCCTCTATGACCTTCGCTCCCTTCCGTTTGGCGTGCTCCACCGCCGCGGCGAGGAGGTGTTTCATGACTCCCTGCCTGCGCAGGCGCCGGACCACGAAGAAGCAGACGATGGACCACACTGTTTCCGGGCGGTCCGACGATTGGTTGACAACGCCCAGGCCACGGTACGTAGTGCGAGGAGCTACAGAGCACCAGGCCACGGGCTCGCCGTCCAGGTAGCCCAGAATGCCTACGGGTACGCCCTGCCGCACGGTGTGCTCCAGGGCAGCCTTCTTGGCCTGGGGGTCCGTGCGAAGTTTTCCTGGCAGGGGTCGCCACGCCATGCACCAGCAGTACTTGGGCCCTCCGGGGGCCTGGAAGAGGCGCTCTAGGTCACGCCACCGCCCTATGTCCACCTCATGGAATTGGAGACGTTCTGCCGAGACCACCCTCACACCTTCTTCACGCCCCGGGGCCGGTAGGGCATGTTCATGTAAACATCACCCTGGCGCAGCTCGTCCAGCATCTGCCTCAGCCTCTTCTGGCGGGTCTGCTCCTGCTTAGCCATGGTAATCCACGCGATGTAGTCGTTCTGCTGGTATGGCGGGCGACCCTGGTAGGCCTCCAGGAGTCCCTCCTGCACCAGGGCCTGGTGGACGAAGTCGGGCATCTCATACCGTGGCCTTCGTAGAGGCGACAAGGGCCCTCCTCTAGGATTAGTGCTGTATTGGGTATGCTGCTAACGGTTGTGCCTAACTATCTTTCCAGTGGATGATAGCACAAGCGGTGCAGAGTAAGGCAGGAATAAGCGGGGTTGCTTCCAGGGGACCTCTGCAGGCCAGAGTCCCGCTCCATAGCGTGACGCTTCTTTCCACAGTGTGGCACCTCTGATCAGGTAAACCAAGGTAGTAACCCTTAGGTATAGTTCCCTTCCGCTTAGACACCTTAATGGAGGCTTAACATAGCGCCGTCACAATAGAACCATCGAGGGAGGTTGAGGGCAACTTTAGGAATTTTGTACAGCCCAGAACCATGGATAACCAGCCTGCCTTCCCTCGACTCTATGAAGGCTGACCGGTCAGCAGTCACTAATCTAAGTAAAGGAGGTGTCAAGGTGACAAGGATCTTCCTGGTTGTGGCGGCCATAGTGCTGGTCCTGGCCCTGGCTTGTAATAGCCCTTCCCCATCCCCGACCTCCACTCCCAACACGCCTACGCCTACCCAGACGGCCACCAGGCCAGCCGGGACCACCCCCTCACCCACCGCCACCCCATCTCCCTCAGCGCTGGAGGTGTCCGGCGACTTCTTCTTGACTGTGCTGACGCCTATAAGCGAGAGCGTGGTGAATCAGTCCACGGTCCAGGTGCAGGGCCGGACCCTTC
>DAOUBE010000039.1:0-8948 GCA_034432835.1 Dehalococcoidia bacterium
CCCCAAGCTCAGGGTATGGCTGTCCTTGCCTACGGTCAATCACCCAAAAGTATCAAAGTTGGGCACGTAGATAATACAAAAGGACTAGTCCCAGGTATCCAAGTCGCTGCCTACCTTGTTGACACTATCCCGCGGGGCTAGGTAACATGGCTATTGAAGCCCCAGTAGCTCAGCTGGATAGAGCGGCTGCCTTCTAAGCAGCGGGCCGCGGGTTCGAATCCTGCCTGGGGCGCCATAGTGCAGATGGTTATGGCTTACCCCTGACAAGCACTGCTCCTCTGGTTCTGTCTTTAGCGCCTCCACCTTAGCCCTCCGTCTCCAAGTTCCGCAGGCTATACGCCACGGCTCGCATGGACTGTCAGCTTGAGAAAGCCCAGGGCTCTTGAGAGGGAGGCGGCTGGCGGGGCCAACACAAGGGGGCGGGTGGAGCCCGCCCCCTGTTCACACACCTTTATGTAGTAACCAGCCGACTGTGGCTGCAGCGCGCGTCCTCTTAAGCGCACTTGTTCCAGCCACAGGACGGGCACAGCATGCACCCCTCCTGGAACACCAGCCGCGTGTTGCAGTCCGGACAGGTCTGGGAAGCTGCCCCGTTGGCCCCGTTGACCGTGCCCTGAGGCTGCTGTTGCTGCGCCTCCGGCTGGGAGAACAGCGGCAGGTGGGCGGCGTAGGCCTCGGAGGTACTGGGGCCCTTCAGGTGGCGGCTCAGGGCCAGGGCCACGGCGTCGGGCGCCGAGCGCACCAGCACCCCCTGGTCCCAGGCCGGGCAGCAGGTGATCCCCTTGAGCTGGTCCACGATCTCCTCCGGGGCCACGCCCGCCCTCAGGGCCATGGACACCAGGCGGGATATGGCCTCTAGCTGGGCCGAATCGCACCCCCCCGCCTTGCCCAGGTTGGTGAACACCTCGAAGGGCCGGCCGCGGTCGTCGAAGTTGATGGTGATGTACATGTTGCCGTGGCCGGTGCGGATGCGCTCGGTGACACCCCACACCTCGGCCGGGCGCACCCGGGGCAGCAGCCCCGCAGGCTTGGCCGCCACCTGGGCCGATGATGCCACACCGGTCTCCTCTTCCTTCTTCTTGCGCTTGACCTCCAGCACCTGGCGGGACTTGGAGCCGTCGCGGTACACGGTGATCCCCTTGCACTTGAGCTGGTATGCCAGCTTGTAAGCCCCGTCAATATCCTCCACCGTGGCGCTGTTAGGCAGGTTGATGGTCTTGCTCACCGCCAGGTCCGTGTGCTTCTGGAAGACGGCCTGCATCTTCACGTGGGTCTGGTAGGGGATCTCCAGGGCCGTCTTGAACAGCGCCTTTACGTCGTCGGGCACCTCCGGCTCATTCTGCACCGAGCCGGTGGAAGCCACGCGTTCCATGAGCTCCTGGCTGTAGAAGCCCCGGTGCCGCGCGATGTCCACAAAGTAGGGGTTGACCTCGGTGAGCTGCTTGCCATCCAGCACGTTCTTGACGAAGGCCACGGCGAAGATAGGCTCGATGCCGCTGGAGCAGCCAGCGATGGCGCTGATGCTGCCCGTGGGGGCGATGCAGGTCCGGGTGGAGTTACGGATGGGCACCGCCTCGCGGCAGGCCTGGTAGGGGCCCCGCTCCTTGGCCAGCTCTACAGACGTCTCCCGGGCCACGTCGTTGATGGTGCCCATGAGGCGGTCGGCCATGTCCAGGGCCTCTTGTGAGTCGTAGGGGATGCCCAGGAGCACCAGGGCGTCGTGCCAGCCCATCACCCCCAGGCCGATCTTGCGGGTCTTGCTCACCGCCTCCTGCACCTCCGGGGTGGGGAACTTGTTCACGGTGATGACGTTGTCCAGGAAGCGCACCGCCTTGCGGGTCATCTCCTCCAGGCTGGTCCAGTCGATGTGGGCCTGGCCGGGCTTGTAGGGGTCGCGGACGAACTTGGCCAGGTTGATGGAGCCCAGGTTGCACGCCTCGAAGCCCAGCAGGGGCACCTCGCCGCAGGGGTTGGTGCTGTCCAGGTTGCCCAGGTGGGGCGTGGGGTTGTGGCGGTTGGCCTCGTCAATGAAGTACAGGCCCGGGTCGCCCGTCTTCCACGCCGACTCCACGATCTCTTTCCAGATCTGGCGAGAGGGGAGCCTCTTGACCACCTGGCCGGCGTTCTGGGCGCCGCTTTCCGGAGGGACAACCAAGGCCCACTCCTGGTCCTTCTCCACCGCCTCCATGAAGGCGTCGGTCACGGCCACGGAGATGTTGAAGTTCTGGGCCGTGACGTCGTCGTCCTTCATGTGGATGAAGTCCAGGATCTCCGGGTGGGAGACGTGGAGGATGCCCATGTTGGCCCCGTGGCGCTTGCCGCCCTGGGTGATCATATCGCTGAGGGCGCTGAGCATCTTCAGCACGGCCACGGCGCCGCAGGCTTTGCCGTGGGTGGTGCTGATGTGGCTGGCCTTGGGGCGCAGCTTGCTGAAGGAGTAGCCGATGCCTCCGCCGTACTTCTGGATCATGGCGGAGACGGTGGCCGCCTTCATGATGCTCTCCATGGAGTCCTCGATGGGGATGACGAAGCAGGCGGAGAGGGTGCCCTGGCCGGTCCCTGCGTTGAACAGGGTGGGCGAGTTGGGCATGAACTGGGTGGAGGCCATCATGTCGAAGAAAGTGTTGGCCCAGCGCTCGCGCTCCCCGGGGGCCTCCGCCTCGGCGATGGCGCGGGCCACCCTCCAGAAGAGTGCCTCCGGCGTCTCTCCGGGCAGAAGGTACCGGGTCTTCAGGACCGTCAGTGCGTTGGGTGTGAGCTGTAGGGTGGTCAAAATGCGCCTCCCTTCAGTTGTTCTATATGGTTTGAAATCAATTGCCAGGGCCTATCCCACCCCTACCCTCCATGTTTTCCAGCTTTATCCTGTGGGCACCTCTCTCCAATCCCAGGTCCTCCGAGGCACTGAGGACCTCGATGCCCACCAACTCCTCCCCTGGCCCCAAGTCTATGGATACATCCTCGCTAAGACGCAGCGTCGTCACCTCTTTGTGGTCCTACGTTATGGAGATGTACAGCGCGTCCGCTTGTGGACCGTAGGTGGTCTTCACTGCCCACCTCCGAAGTAGAAAGCGTAAACCCTAATCACCACAAGTCTTTCGGGCCCTTCTCTCACCACCGGCATGACTTGCTTTATCTCGTGGTAATGCAGGATGGCTTTTTCTGTCGCCCCTTGGCAAAGGAGACCACGTGGAGGCATACGTTACTCCGCCCCCACGGCCTCCCGGACCACGTGGGCATACTCCCGGTCGCCGGCGGGCGCGGCCAGGTTGCCGCTGACCTCCAACTCCGGCACGTCCAGCCGGCCCTGGTCTATCTCCATAAGCATCTGCCCCAGGAGCTTGGCCGACTCCTCCATAAGCTGTACCGCCAGTGGCGAGGCATCGCCGTAGCGCTCCCTCAGCCTCCTCAAGTTCTCCAGGCTCTCCAGGATCTCCCTTCTCAGTGCCGCTGCTCCCATTCCACTCCCTTCTTCATTGTTGCTATTGCTACCCCTGGTCGGCCCCAAGATGCGTTATCCTGCCCGCCGTTTCCTGCCGCGCCCTCCGCTGACCGACGGCCGGGACACCTCGCTGGGGGAGATGAGACGCAACTGCTCTTGTGGCATCTCCAGCCTGAGTGCCTGCACCTCTTTCTCGAAGCTGTCAATGTCAGCGAAGTCGCGATACACACTGGCGAAGCGTATGTATGCCACCCGGTCCAGGCGCCTCAGTCGCTCGATGACCATCTCGCCGATGATGGAGCTGGGCACCTCCGCCCGCCCCAGCTTCTGAAGCTCCTGCTCGATCTGGTCCACCACCTTTTCCACGGCACCAGTAGGAAGGGGACGCTTGGCGCAGGCCTTGAGGATGCTGTTGATGAGCTTGTCCCGGTTGTACTCTTCCCGTCGGCCATCCCGCTTCACCACCAGAAGGGCTGTGGTCTGGACTCGCTCTAGGGTGGTGAAACGCAGACCGCACCTGGTACACTCCCGACGCCTCCGGATGGCATCGGCGGCCTCCCGGGAGTCGGTGACCCGGGAATCGGGGTGATTACAGTAGGGGCAGCGCAAGGGAGGTCACCCCCTCGGAGTACCTTATACCAGAGTAACCTATACTAAAAGTTGTACCACAGCGGCCGCTTGATACAAGAACTTGTGGTTGACCAGACCGGTGTCCCGATTTTAGTGGCATTGTACCCCTTTGTCAATCCCTTTTTGGCAGTATTTTCTACAACATCTTGTAGGGCCGGACCCTATCCATCCAATATATGCCCCCCCAACTCACTTCCCCAGTCTGTCATACATGAACACCTTGGTCCTCTTGTCCCACATGTAGTCTCCTGTCTATGAAGTGAGGAGGCCGCCCGCCCTGGGGCGGACGGCCTCGTTCCGATTCCCGGATGCCTTCTGTCTCCCCAGAAGATCTATGACCTAAAGAGTATGCCGTGGCTCCGGGAACATTCCTCATAAGGAGGAGGACTACCGAAGGAAGCCCGAGCTCTGGCTCCTCTGCTGGAAGGCCTGCTTCCTCAGGAAGCTGGGTACGTCTAGGTCGTCCACGTTGGTGGGCAGGGCATCCTTGAGAAGGCGCTTCAGCTCGGCTTCTCGCCCCAGGATGCTGTCCTGGGCCACAGGGAAGGACGCGGCGATGAGGGTGATCTTCACCTCGTCCTCCAGTTTGTTGTCCCGCACTGTACCGAAGATGATGTTGGCCTCGGGGTCCGCCAGGTCCTGGATGACGTTGGCCGCCTCCTGTACTTCGTGCAGCCCCAGGTTGCCGCCACCGCTGACCACGAAGAGGATACGCTTGGCACCCTCGATAGCGATGTCCAGCAAGGGACTCTTGGTAGCCTGGATGGCTGCGTCGTGGGCCCGGTTCTCCCCCTTGCCCTTGCCGATGGCCAGCCAGGCAGGGCCAGCGCCGCCCATGATGGCCTTGACATCGGCGAAGTCCACGTTGATCTCGCCGGGGACCGTCACTACCTCGGCGATGGCTTGGATGCCCTGGGAGAGCACCGAGTCGGCCAGCTTCATGGCCTCTTCCCAGGTATAGTTCTCCCGGCGGCCCCCCATCTGAAGGAGTCGGTCGTTGGGGATGATGATCACCGTGTCGGCATGCTCCTTCAGCCGCTCGATGCCCTGCTCGGCGTTCTTGCGGCGGGTGGCAGCTTCGAAGGAGAAGGGCTTGGTGACCACCCCCACCACCAGGGCGCCGGCCTCGCGGGCTACCTCGGCCAGCACAGGGGCCGCTCCGGTGCCAGTGCCGCCGCCCATACCGGCGGCGATGAACACCATGTCGGCGCCCTCCACGATCCTGTACAGGTCCTCCTTGCTCTCCTCAGCGGCCAGTCGGCCCCGCTCCGGGTCACCTCCCACGCCCAGGCCGCGGGTCAGCTTCTGCCCTATGGGCACCCGGTTCATAACCTCGGTCCTCAATAGGTGCTGGGCGTCGGTGTTCACCGCGTAGTACTCCACGCCGGGCACCTTCTCCTTGAACATACGGTGCACCGCGTTGGACCCACCCCCACCCACGCCAAAGACCTTAATAAGGGCGCTCCCGTAGGGCTTGTCCGGCCCTGGTTTGGGCTCAGGCTCCGCCTCCATCTTCCCTTCCACCAGGGGCATGCTCTTGACCAGGTCCTTATCGGTAGTCATTCATCCTCCCGTTGCTTTTCTCTCCGTTCTCTTCCGTGTATGTGTACATCCTCTTGACCTTGTCGGTCACGCTATGGTAGGTCTGCTTCCATAGAGACGTGGCCGAGGTCTTCCAACGGCGCGGCAGGGAGCGGTAGGTGGCCATGCGGTCACCACCGCGGCGGGGGATCCGGGGCTCACCGTGGTTCCGGATACCCCACAGCAGAATACCCACACTGGTGGAATAGGCCGGGTTGCGCAGCTCTTGGGGCAGGCCCGCGACTCCCCTGGGCTGGCCTATGCGGATGACCCCCGGGATGAGGCGCTTGGCCAGCTCCTCCAGGCCCGCCATGGTAGCCGTGCCGCCGGTTATCACCATACCCCCGGGCGGCAGCCTCTCCAGCCCGGCCTCCCTCAGCTTCAGCAGCACGATGTTCAAGGTCTCCACCAGCCTCTCCTTCAGGGGGGCGCAAATCTCCCCCCGGGAGACGGTCCGGCGAGGCGCCCCTTGGAAACCGGGCAGGAGCACCTCCTCGCCCTGGTCTATGATCTCGGGGAAGACGTGGCCCCACTGGAGCTTGGCCTCCTCGGCGAAGTAGTAGGGAATGCTTAGGGCTACCGCCAGGTCCCGGGTGAGGTGGTAGCCGCCCACGGGCACGGTGGAGCTGTACCACAGGTGGCCGCCCCGGAAGATGGCGACGTCCGTGGTCCCCCCGCCAATCTCCACCAGCACCACGCCCATCTCCCGCTCATCCTCGGTGAGGCAGGCCTCACCGGCGGCCAGGGGCCCCATGACGAACCTTCGCACACCGATGCCGCTCTTCTCGACGGCGCGGCGCAGCTTGATCAGGGCAGCGGTGTTGGCGGTGATGACATGAGACTCTACCTCCGCCTCGGAGGCTTGGAGGCCCACCGGGTTGCGCACGCCCCTCAGGCCGTCGATCTTGTACGTGCGGGGCAGGACATGAAGCACCTCCTGGTCGCGGCCCAACCGGGGATAGGAGGCCTGAAGCATGGCGTCCAGGTCCTCCTTGGACAGTCCGCCACTGACCTTGGGCTCCTTCAGGGAACCCGTGGTGAACATGGAGGAGGTGTTGGTCCCGCTCACGCCCACGTAGGCCCAGGAAACGCCCCGGCCGGTGTACCGGCGGGCCTCGGCCAGGGAGGCCCTGATGGCGTCTCTGGCCCCCCTTATGTTCACTACCATTCCCTTCTGCACGCCCTGGGACGGTGCCACGCCCAGACCCAGCACCTGCAGCACCCCATCAGCACCTACCTGGGCAACGATGGAGCAAACCTTGGTAGTGCCGACGTCTATAGCTGTGTAAATGGTATCCTTCGCCATATCCTACCTTTCTACAGCTTCTGTTGCATTCAGCTCTTCTCTGGCGTTACAGTCGCTCCGCCACCCGCATACGGGCGCTGCGAGAGCGAGGGTTAGCGTTGACCTCTTCTGGAGACGGGGTGATCACCCTCTTGGAGAGCACCTTAAGGGTGGGCTTGTGCTGGCAAGTGCACACCGGCACACCGGGAGGGCATATGCAGGTGCTGGCCTCCCGGGCGAAGGTCCGCTTCACCAGCCGGTCTTCCAGACTGTGATAGGCGATGGTTACCAGCCGCCCCCCTGGCCTGAGAATCTGGATGGCCTGGGCCAGGCCCCGCTCCAGATTCTCCAATTCGCCGTTGACGGCGATGCGAAGGGCCTGGAAGGTCCGGGTGGCTGGGTGGATGCCTCCCCGGCGGGCGCCCGCGGCTAGGGCTACCACCTGGGCCAGCTCCCGGGCGGTCTTGATGGGCCTGCGCTGGACTATGGCCCGGGCGATGGCCCTGGCCCGCGGCTCTTCACCGTACTGATGGATGATGTCAGCCAGCTCCTCTAGACGGTAGGTGTTCACGATGTCGGCGGCGGTGAGGGCCTGACTCGGGTCAAAGCGCATGTCCAGTGGCTCATCCCTCAGGAAGCTGAACCCCCGCCTCTCTCCCTCTAGCTGAAGGGAAGAGAGGCCCAGGTCGAACAGCACTCCATCGACCTTGTCGAGACCTGCCGAGGCGGCGATCTCCGCTAGAGAGGCGTAGCTACCACGTACCAGGGCGAAGGAGGATTCGAAGGCTCGTAGCCGCTCCCGCGCGGCTTCCAGGGCCCGGGGGTCCAGGTCTATGCCCAGCAAGCGTCCCCCCGGCCGCGAGGCCTGGAGTATGCCCAGGGCGTGTCCTCCTTCGCCGACGGTGCAGTCCACATAGACCCCGCCTGGTTTCACGGCCAGGGCCTCCAGGGCCTCCTTGAACATCACCGGCCGATGGTAGAACGTCGGCTGCATTTCGGTCCCTGCCTCCACCCACCTGATCCTGGCCCGAGCCGTCTGAATACCTATTACCACTATCGTACCCCCTCCCACAGGCTTAGTCACATTCGCGCCAACCGACCCTACCCTCACCCCGGGGCTAAGGCAGGGACAAAAGGCACCAAGGCACCGAAAGTAAAGATCAGAACAAGTCGTTGCCCGGGAGTCGTTGGAGGGGAAGGGAGGGTCGATTTAGGGCCGCGACTCGGGTGCCCACACAGGGTGTCCCATCCATCGGTCGGCGCTCCGGAAGGGGTTGACCGGGGTCACCGGTGCTGCCGTCGTGGTACAGAGCTGCGCCTCTATTCCAGAGACCTGCCCCGTACGTCTCGAACAGGTGGTGAGGCTCCCCACCCCCTGCCCTTCGCGCCCGCGGCCACGCCACCGTTTTGTGCGGACTAAGACTAACAATTTTCTAACATTTTTTCAAAGCGGAAAGCTAATCATTTTTTGAGAATTTTACTGATACCGCTCAGGCCGCCGCCTCGCCGTAGTTTCGAACATCACCCTCACCGCACTATCCCTGCGGATGTATACTCGCGTATCGGGTACCGAGGCTGTGAGCGCCACGCCAAACCACACCCCGCCCACTGGACTCCGCACTCCCCCATCCAGGGCCGCCGGATTCTTCCCGCCAGTGGGGGATGGCTCCAAGGTGCAGCAGCGGCAACGCCGGCGCACCCCCAAACCTCACCCCTCCCTTCCGCCAGGGGTGTTCCTAGCCTGGGTCAGGGCTATGCCACGGGGGTGCCTCTCCGGGTGCAGGGGCCGAGGGCCGACAAGACAGACCATGAATCCGGCGAATCCAGCGGGACCCCACGAGAGAAGTCCAGGGCGCGTCTTGGTGCACTGCCCGCGAGAATCTGAAGGCGCCCCTTACAGCCTTGGGGCCACCCTCTCCGCCACCAGCCGCACCCCCTCCTCCTCGTACCCGTAGGGGAAGACCAGCATGAACAGCTCCACCCCCAGCTCCACGTACCGTCCCAGGAACTCCG
>DAOUBE010000040.1:0-12496 GCA_034432835.1 Dehalococcoidia bacterium
AATGGTCCCCCAGGACTCCTTTGATATAGAGCGTACCGACGACTACGTGCTTTGGGCGGAGCGCCGGGGCGACGTGGTGCGCATCCACCGCACAGACACCCGACCTGAGCCCAGGGACACGTTCTTGGTGGAGCTTACCCGGGACGCCCTACGCAACCTCCTGGTCTGGTCCGACGGTGATAGCCACGTGACCTACTCCATCGGCGGGCCACTGGCCCAGCAGGTGAGAGAGCACGCGCGAGAGCTGAGCCTCCCGCCAGAGATGTTCGTCTGGCACGCCGTCAAGGTGTTCATAGATGTCGGCACATCCTGACACCACCCTGGTCCACTGACCGCCCATGGCAAGACCCCCAGGCCGCTACAGCCCCAAAGGCCCGCCCAGGGACGCTTGCCCCGACTGCGGGGCAAGGGTGCGCGGTGGCCGCGAGGGCTGCCAGCGGCTCTTCGAGCAGGTGCTGGTCCGGGAGTACTCCGACCCTCAGGCGTTCCGGATACACCGCCTGACCGGCGACGCCTACTCCCTCCAGCACCCCGACCGGTACTGCCGCTCGGCCAAGCCCATGGCCGCCCACCTCACCGGCCTGTGCTGGGTCTTCGAATACCACTGGGACCCCAACGTGGGCAAGGCCCTAAGCCGATGGCTGGACGGGCCCCTGGCCGTCGAGAGGGTCAGCCCGCCCGCCTTCCGAGGCGACCTGGACATCCTGCACGTATATAACGCCAGAGGCCCGGAGGAGCACGCCCAGCGGGTCCAGGAGTGGGCGCGCTCGGTGTGGGACGCCTGGGCCGAGCACCACGAAACGGCCCGGCAGTGGGTCCGGGCAGCCCTGGGCACCTCCCCGGGGTCGGCCAGCTAGTACACCTATGCCCTCCGCCCACCTGCTCCTCTACAACGCCCGCGTCATCACTCTGGACCCTTCCAGGCCCCGCGCCTCCGCCGTGGCCATAGCTGGGGACCGCATAACGGCGGTGGGCGACCAGGGGCTGCTCAGGGACTGTAAGGGCCCCGGCACGCGGGTGGTGGACTGCCAGGGGATGGCCCTGGTGCCTGGCTTTATAGATGCCCACTGCCACCTTCTGGCCCTGGCCTCCAGCCTGCGGGCCGTGGACTGCCGGCCAGAGAGGGCCCCCTCCATACCAGCCATCCAGCAGCATATCCGGCGCCGCGCCGCCCAGACCCCCGCCGGCCAGTGGGTCCGCGCTTACGGCTACGATGAAGCCATGCTGGCCGAGGGCCGCCACCCTACCCGCTGGGACCTGGATACCGCAGCCCCCAACCATCCTGTGAGGCTGGAGCATCGGTCGGGGCACGCCGCCGTGCTCAACAGCCTGGGCCTGAAACTGGTTGGTATAGCCAGGGAGTCGGCGGCCCCTCCAGGCGGCTACATAGTCCGAGACGAGGCCACCGGCCAGCCCACGGGACTGCTCCTGGAGATGGGGCACTGGCTGTCGGAGCGCCTAGAGGCACAGGTGGACGAGGCTGAGTTCCTGGCAGGGGTAAGGGAGGCCGACCGCCTCCTCCTCTCCCAGGGAATAACCTCCGTGGTGGACGCCTCGCCCAACAACGGGCCGGAGCGCTGGCGCACCTTCCAGGGGCTGAAGGAGGCGGGGTGCCTGACGCCCAGGCTAACCATGATGGTGGGAATCCAAGGCTGGGGGGAACTGGGACCGGAGGGAGTCTATCAAGACCTGGCCCTGACACTGGGGCCGGTAAAGCTTATGGTCACCCTGGCCACCGGGGAGCTGTACCCACCCAGGGACGAGCTGGCCGCGGCCATCCTCCAAGTCCACCGGGCAGGACGGCAGGTAGCCATCCACGCCGTGGAGATGGAGGCGGTGGACGCGGCGGTGGAGGCCATCGCCCACGCCCAGAGGGCCTACCCCAGGCCCAGTGCCCGGCACCGCATCGAGCACGCCTCGGAGCTGTCCCCGGCCCTGGTCCAAAGAATCCGGGACCTGGGCCTGGTGGTGGTCACCCAGCCGGGGTTTATCTACTACCACGGAGACCGCTATCTGTCCCTGGTGGAGCCTCCCTTGCACCCCTACCTGTACCCCGTAGGCACCCTGGCCCGGGCCGGGGTGCCCGTGGCCGCCGGCTCCGATGCCCCGGTGGCGCCGCCCGTGCCTCTGGTGGGTATCTACGCCTCCGCCACCAGAAGGACCAGGAGCGGCCAGATCTTGGCGCCTGAGGAGAGGGTCCTGGCCCTAGAGGCGCTGAGGATGCACACCGCCGGGGCCGCCTACGCCTGCCGAGAGGAGGGGTTCAAGGGCTCCCTACGCCCCGGCATGCTGGCTGACCTGGCCCTGCTGAACGAGGACCCCACCCAGGTGGAGCCAGGGGCCATAAGGGAGATCAGGGTGGCGGCGACGGTGGTGGGGGGTAGGGTGGTGTGGCAGGGCAACAATAGTTGGGTATAGTGATAGCCCCTGTGGCCTCGGCATGTTATTCAGTAGTTTTATTAGATGTCTTGACAAAACTATTGCAAGAACTTTTATAATACATAGTGGAATGGCCGATAACCGGCAGGACCAAAATCCTGTGAAGGAAAGGAGGTGATGGCCTATGGTACTACAGGCTCTTACTCCCATGAACGTTCTAAGAGAGATCGAAGAGACTGTAAATAAACTGTGGCACCACCTCGCTCCCTCCAGCAGGACTGAGTTTCAGGAGGTCCTGGCACCTCCTGTAGATGTATGGGAGACCGGAGATAAGGTGGTGGTGGCTGCCGCTATCCCGGGCGTCATGCCCGAGAAGTTTAACGTCACCATCTCCAACAACGTCCTTACCATCGCCGGTGAACCTCCCGCCCAGGAGTCACCGGAGGAAGTTGACTACCTGCTCCGAGAGCGGGTGGTGGGCAGGTTCCATCGCTCCATCCTCCTGCCCAAGGGCTTGGACACTGACAAGGCTGAGTGCCGGTATGAGAACGGCATCCTGACCGTGACCATACCGAAGCTGGAGGAGTCCAGGCCCAAGCGGCTCCCCATCACCACCGGTTAGTCCCTTCTCTTCGGCCAGCGCTGGGTGGCCCAGCGCTGGCCTCCCGTTTATTTATAGCATAGGCCATCCCTTTCTACGCTCTGCTGGTGAGGAAAGGACGATGACCACCCAACATCAGAACAAGATGCGTTTCTCTATCATCTACCTGACCCTAGCCCTGGTGGTCTTCTTGGTCCTTCATTTTGTGGTCATGGCTCCAGAACCCTTGGAAAAGTCCACCTATAGTCAATTCCTCCAGGCCCTGGAGGAAAAGAGGGTGGAATCGGTCCAGATTAGAGAATCGGAGCTACTCTGGAAGCCCAGGGACAGCCAGCGTTGGCACGTTACCACCCGTATCCCTGCCATGGACGAAAGTGAGCTGCTGTCCCAGTTCCGGGAGAGCGGGGCCGAGTTTGCGGGTCAGGTCTCTAACCGGGTCTGGCTGCCTTTGCTGAGCTGGCTCCTACCCATAGTGGCCCTGGCGGCGCTATGGTTTATCATCTTCAACCGCATCGGAGGGCGTCAGGAGTTCCTCAAGATAGGCCGCAGCGGTGCCCGAGTCTATGACAAAGGCTCCGTGGACGTCACCTTTGACAGTGTGGCCGGGGTGGATGAGGCTAAGGCTGAGCTGCAAGAGGTGGTGGATGTCTTGAGGAATCCTGCCAAATATCAGGCCCTGGGAGGCAAGATACCCAAAGGCATCCTCTTGGTGGGTCCACCAGGTACTGGCAAGACCTTGCTGGCCAAGGCCACCGCCGGCGAGGCTGGCGTCCCCTTCTACAGTATTAGTGGCAGCGAATTTGTGGAGATGTTCGTGGGTGTGGGCGCAGCCCGAGTCCGCGACCTCTTTGAACAGGCCAAGAAGAACGCCCCCTGCATCGTCTTTGTGGACGAGATCGACACCATCGGAAAGCGGAGAGGGACTGCTGCTGTAGTAGGAGGTCATGAAGAGAGGGAGCAGACCCTTAACCAGCTCCTGACCGAAATGGATGGCTTCGACCCATCCCAGGGGGTCATCATCATGGCCGCCACCAACAGGCCTGACGTTCTGGACCCCGCCCTCCTGCGGCCAGGCCGTTTTGATAGGCGGATAGAGGTGGACAGGCCTGACATGCAGGGCAGAGAGGCCATTCTGAAAGTCCATACCAGGAAGGTAAAGCTGGCACCAGACGTAGACTTGAAGACCATCGCCGCCAGAACCCCTGGCTTCGTGGGCGCCGACCTGGCCAACGTGGTCAACGAGGCAGCCCTCTTGGCAGCCCGCCGAGGAAAACAGGCAGTGGAGATGGTGGACTTTGAAGATGCCATCGATAGGGTCATCTCCGGTCTGGAGCGCCGCAGTAGGATCATCAGCGAAAAGGAGAAGGAAATCGTCTCCATCCATGAAATGGGCCACGCCCTGGTAGCCCTTCTCCTCCCTTACGCCGACCCCGTCCATAAGGTCACCATCGTCTCCCGAGGTTCTGCCGCGCTGGGTATGACACTACAACTGCCCCTTAGGGGCAAGTACCTCTATCTAAAGGAGGAGCTAGAGAACAAGATCGCCGTTGCCCTGGGAGGCAGGGCCGCGGAGCAACTGGTCTTCGGCCAGATCTCTACTGGTGCCCATAACGACCTGCTCAGCGCCGCCAGGCTGGCCCGCCGTATGGTGGTAGAATTCGGTATGAGCGAAAGGCTAGGCCCTTTGGCCTTAGCAGATAACACCAACTCTTACTTGGAGCAGTACACCGATGGTCTTTACCCCAGGCAATACAGCGAGGAGATGGCCCGCCTCATCGACCAGGAGGTCAAGGAGATCATTGACAGGAATTACAGCTGCGCCCTGAAGCTCCTGGAGGAGAACCGCCAAGCCCTGGAGATCTTGTCTAAAGAGCTACGGGAGAAGGAGACCATCTCTGGTTCAGATTTGAAGCAGAAGTTCGAGGAGCTACGGGCCAAGTTAAAGCCATCCCAAGGTGTGGGAGCCTCCGAGGTTAATAGGGTCGCCTCTTAAAAGTCACCCCTGTAAGATGAGCATCTCTGCTTTACTTCCGCCGCTCCATGACGAAGCGGGTCAGCTCAAGGAGGGAGTCCTTGGGCGGCGAGTCCTGGAAGCCCAAGATGCACTCGGCGGCCTTGCGGCAGTAGCCCTCGGCCACGGCGTAGCACTCCTCAATAATCCCCGAGCGCTGGACCAGCCGTATCACTTCCTCCAGGGCGCCGTCACCGTTCCGTTTCTCGAACAGCTCCCGGATGGGGTTGTCTTCGGGGGAGCGCTCCACCAGGAGGATGGCCGGTAGGGTCATGACGCCCTGGAGCAGGTCGTTGCCCACGGGCTTCCCCACCTCCTGGACGTTGCCCTGGAAGTCCAGGATATCGTCCACGATCTGGAAGGCGATGCCCAGGTTGTACCCGTAGCCCTCCATGGCCTTCACCGCCTCCTCAGGCGCGCCGCTGAGGATGGCGCCGGTCTCGGCAGCGGTGCGGAAGAGGGAGGCGGTCTTGCGGTAGATGCGGTCCAGGTAGTCCTCCCTGGTCTGGTTCCATTGGAAGGTCTGGAAGTACTCCAGCAGCTCGCCACTGGAGAGCTCCTTCAGGGTTTCGGCGAAGCGACGCACCACGCGGATGTTCTGGGTGTCGCAGACAAAGGTGGCCGAGGTGGCGAAGACGTAGTCTCCCACCAGAAGGGCCACGTTGTGCCCCCACAGAGAGCCCAGGGTGGCCCTGCCGTGGCGTATGGGCGAGTTGTCCACGGTGTCGTCGTGGATGAGGGTGGCGATGTGCAGCAGCTCCACGGCCACCGCCATGAGAATGGGCCGTTCGTCGTTCGGAGGGGAGTCAGGGTTAAGCTGGTAGGAAAGCAGGGTAATGGCGGGGCGGACGCGCTTTCCTCTGGTGAGGAGCACGTGGTCCAAGACCTGGGAAAGCTCCTCAAAGCCGCTGCTGGCGCCGGGGAGCTCGCGCAGACGCCGCTCCACCTCCGCCAGCTTGGCGGCTATAGGTCGGTATATGAGGGCAGTCCTTGAGTCCAGTCCTTCTAGCAAATCACAACCTATCCGGCCCTGGAGGCCAGCCTCTGGTTCTCCTCCTCCACCCCCCGTTCGTCCAGCTTATTGAACAAAGGTGCAGGCTCGGCCAGACGCTGGCCTCCCTGCACCCACTCAAAAGCCCAGCCTGCCCGCTCGGGCTCGCCGGGAAAGCCCAGGTATTGGTGCAGCTTGCGGGCGCTGAAGGGCAGGAAGGGGCAGGTGGCGGTCTTCAGGGCCGAGATAACGTTGATACACACCCACAGGGTAGTGGCCGCCACCTGGCGGTCAATGCGGATGGTCCTCCAGGGGGCCTTGGCATCCACGTAGCGGTTGGCCTCCTGGGCCAGCCCCATCCAGCTCTGCACCGCCTCGCGGAACCGGCACACCTCCAGCCTATTTGCCACCTCCCGCAGGGTAGCCTCGGCCCGGTCCAAAAGGGCCTGGTCGGCCGCGTCCAGGGGGCCCGGCTGGGGCACCTGGCCCTGGAAGCTGCGGTAGGTGAAGCTCAGCACACGGTGCACCAGGTTGCCGTAGGTGGCCACCAGCTCGTCGTTGTTGCGGCGGTAGAAGTCCCGCCAGGAGAAGTCCGAGTCGCTGGTCTCGGGCATGTTGGCCGAAAGGTAATACCGTAGGGGGTCAGGCTCGTACCGCGACAGGTAATCGGGCACCCAGATGGCCCAGTTCTGGCTTTTGGAGTACTTGCCGCCCTCCAGGGTCAGGAACTCGTTGGCGGGGACGTCATAGGGCAGGTTCAGGCCGCCGTAGCCCATGAGTATGGCGGGCCATATGATGGTGTGGAAGGTGATGTTGTCCTTGCCGATGAAGTAGTAGCTGCGACACGACGGGTCCTGCCAGAAGTCCCGCCAGGCCTCGGGCCTGCCCTGACGCTGGGCCCACTCCTTGGTAGCCGAGAAGTAGCCCATCACCGCCTCGAACCAGACGTAGATGCGCTTGCTCTCGTACCCGGGTACCGGAACGGTGATACCCCAATCGATGTCCCGGGTGATGGCCCTGTCCTTTAGCCCTTCCTGTAGCATGCCGATGGTCTGGTTCTGGACGCTGGCCCGCCAGTGGTCCTGCCTGCGCACCCACTCCAGGAGAGGCTCCTGGAAGGCGCTGAGGCGCAGGAAGAAGTGCTCCGACTCCCTGACCTCCGGGGTGGTGCCGCAGATGCGGCACCGAGGGTTGATCAGGTCTTCGGGGTCGAGGGTGCGGCCGCATACGTCGCACTGGTCGCCCCGAGCCTTAGGATTGCCGCAGTGGGGGCAGGTGCCCTCCACGTAGCGGTCGGGGAGGAAGCGAGAGCAAGTGGGGCAGAAGAGCTGGGGCATTATGGCCTTGTACAGGTAGCCCTTGCCCAGGAGGGTGCGGAAGAAGTCATGGGCCACCTGCTTGTGGTTCTCGGTGCCCGTGGTGGTGAACAGGTCAAAGCTGATACCTAGCTGCTCCCAGGCCCGCAGAAACTCGCGGTGGTACTTTTCCACCACCTGCTCGGGCCTGAGGCCCTCCTGCTCCGCCCGTATGGTGACGGGGGTGCCGTGCTGGTCGCTCCCCGAGACCATGACCACCTGGTTGCCCTTCAGGCGGTGGTAGCGGGCGAAGATATCAGCGGGCAGGTAGGCACCAGCCACGTGCCCCAGGTGCAAGTAGCCGTTGGCATAGGGCCAGGCCACGCAGACGAGAATACGCTCGGACAAAGGCCTCCCCTTGGACTAATAGGTACTGTGTATTCTATCACAATCGGTAGGAAGGGGGGGGAGGGAAGAGGGGTGAGGGTCCCGTTGGCTTGAGCTGGGTGCTGCCATGCCTCCCTACCTCTTTAGAAGGGGAACCCCCAAGGGTCAGGGGAGTACACCCAACATCCTTTAGCCCCTCCCCAACTCCACCCACATACGGTACAGCTGGCGGTGGGGCAGGCCGTAGCGCTGGGACACCTGGGCCACCGCCTCCCGCGCCCCCAGGCCCCGCTGGCGGAGCCCGCGCAGCACCTCCAGGACCTCGGCCTCCTTCGGCTCCACTGTCTGGTGGACAGCCCCCTGGATGACCAGGGTGAACTCGCCCCTGGGCTGCTCAAAATGGGCCAGGGCCTGGGAGATGGTGCCCCGGAAGACCTCCTCGTGGAGCTTGGTCAGCTCCCGGGCCGCGGCCATGGGGCGGTCCCCCAGCACGGCCAGGACCTCCTCCAGGGTGTCCCTCAGCCGGTGGGGCGCCTCAAAGAGCACCAGGGTACGCTCCTCCCGTGCCAGCCCCTCCAGGGCCTGCCTCCGCTCCCGGCTGCGGCTGGGAAGAAAGCCTACGAAGGTGAACTGGCGGGTATCCAGGGCCGAAACAGCCAGGGCCGCCACCAGGGCCGAGGGACCGGGGATGGGTACGACGCGGAACCCGGCCTCCACGGCGGCCCTCACCAGGTAAACCCCCGGATCGCTGATGCCCGGCATACCCGCCTCGGTGACCAGGGCAATGTCCTTGGTGGCCAGCTCCTCCACCAGGCCAGGCGTCTTGGCCGCCTGGTTGTGCTCGTGGTAGCTGGTCAGAGGCTTGCGGATGTGGTAGTGGGCCAGCAGCTTGCGCGTCGTTCTGGTATCCTCGGCAGCGATGAGGTCCACCTCCTGGAGGACCCGCAGCGCCCGCAGAGTTATGTCCTCCAGGTTGCCTATGGGGGTGGCTACCAGGTAAAGTATGGGCATAGACCTCCTGATGGGGCGGACACCGGGCTGCAAAGACCAGGCCAGACAAGATCTGCCTGGCCCTGGGTAAGCTGCCCAATCCCCAGTCCGCCCGGCGGGCAGGGCTTCCCATAGCCAGGCGAAGGGCTTAGGACCCTTAACACACCAAAGGCATCTTATAGTACTACATGATACCCTCAGGGGGAGAGCCCGTGGAAGGCAAGGCGCCCAAGATAGGGAGTCCAGTCAGGGCAGGGGCGGTGGCCGGACTGCTGGCAGGCTTGATGATGGGCTCGGTGATGCTGGTGCTGCGGGCGGCCCTGGGGACGCCCTCCATCCCCGAGCTCATCACCGACCAGGCCACCTACCTGATACCGCCCGGGGTCTTCGGCTTCTTGATAGACACGTTGCTCAGTCGCGGCAAGCCCCTGATGTTCCTGGGCCTGTTCCTGCTCCAGGTGGGCGTAGGGGCCCTGGTGGGCGCCGGCTATGCCCTGGGCCTAGAGCGGCTGGCCTGGCTGCCAAAGCCCAGGGTGGCCGCTGGCGCAGCCCTGGGAGGTGCCCTGTGGCTGGCCCACGGGCTGGCCTTCGGCCCCCTGGTGGGCGCCGGACTCCTGGGAGCCAGCGCCCGGGGAGGACAGGCCGCCTTCCTGGGGGCTGCGGCGGCGTACTACCTGGCCTACGGGCTGTCCCTGGCCTATCTGCTGGACGGCCGCCGTGGCGAAGACGCCGAAGCTCAGGCCCTGCAGAGCAGCCGCCGGGCCTTCCTGAGGAAGGCGGCCCTCTGGACGGCAGGCGTGGCCGTGCTGGGCTACGGAGCGCGGCTGGTGGTCCAGACGGCCTCCTCCACGCCCTCGCGGAGCTACTCCCAGCCCGGCGTCCTCTCATCTATGGTCACCCCCACCGACCGGTTCTACATCGTCTCCAAGAACATCGTGGACCCGGAGGTGTCTGCGGGGGCTTGGGTGCTGCGGATGGATGGGCTGGTGGACCGTCCCAGCCTGTTCACCCTGGAGGACCTCAAGGCTCTGCCAGGGGTGGAGGAGTATGTGACCCTGACCTGCATCAGCAACCCTGTGGGTGGCCAGTACATCAGCAACGCCCTGTGGAAGGGGGTGCCCCTGCGGGACATCCTGGAGCGGGCGGGGGTAAAGCCGGGGGTACGGAAGGTGGCCTTTCACGCCGCCGATGGCTACTCGGACAGCATCACCCTGGAGCAGGCCAAGAAGCCGGAGGTGCTTATAGCCTACCAGATGAACGGCCAGCCCCTGACCCGAGAGCACGGCTTCCCCGCCCGGCTGCTGGTGCCTGGCCTCTACGGGCTGAAGAGCGTCAAGTGGCTGACACGTATCGAGCCTGTGGCCGAGGACTTCCAGGGCTACTGGCAGGTGCGGGGCTGGAGCGACACGGCGGTGGTCAAGACCATGGCCCGCTTTGACGTGCCGGTGGACGGCGCCCAGCTTCCCCTGGCCCCCGCCGCCCTGGGGGGCGTGGCCTTCGCCGGGCTCCGAGGCGTGCAGCGTGTAGAGATAAGTGCCGACGGCGGGGTGAGCTGGCAGCCGGCGGTGCTGGAGGGGCCTCTGTCGCCCTACACCTGGGTGATATGGACGGCAAGCTGGCAGCCCCCGGGGTACGGGCCGCTGACCCTCATGGTGCGGGCCGTGGACGGCACCGGGGAGGTGCAGGCGGCCCAGGTCCGCGGCAGCATCCCCGACGGAGCCTCCGGGTACCACAAGATCAGGGTGACGGTAGGGTGAACCCTGGTACCAAGAGTTGTTCTGGGACTGCCGAAGGGGTCTGGGGGCGCCCACCCACCTCAGGGGTTCCTCCGAGAGGAGAACGGCCGGAGCCCCACCCTCGCCGTGGCCGGTCACCCTGGGAGCATCCCCTCAAGCCCACCATAGCGGCGGCTCCTAGGCTAAAGCCCGCACCGTCAGCCCTGTGTCGATACAGGTGCTGTTTACCCTCATGCGGCCGGATAAATTCGGCGGCTTCAGGCTGCCGTCACCCCCCACCTCCCCTTGGGGAAAAGGGGCCAGGGCCGCTGTCGCAGGACATGTTGCGCCTGCCGGTTACGTGGCGACTTCGCTGGTGAGGGCCACAGGGGCGGAGGTCTTGCGCCTCCAGGTGAGTATCCCCTTCAGGGTCTTGCGCTCCAGGGCCAGTACCGGGATGCCTATGAGCATGGCGGGGAGGAACAGGATGCCGTGGACCACCAGGGCGAAGGTGAGGGCCACGCTGGGTTCCACGGCAAAAAGCGTCAGGGTTGAGATGACCGCGAACTCGTAAACACCCACGGCACCCGGAGGGGCGGGGGTGGTGGCAGAGAAGAGGGTCACGGCCACTATGACAATAGCCATAAGCCAGAAAGGAAGCTCTATCCCCGCCGCCCCCGCCACCAGCCAGGCCGCCGCGCCGATGGACATCCAGGAGGCGGCGGTGAGGAGAATGCAGGCCAGCATCACCCTGGGCCTGGCCCCCACCGACCCGATGGTCCGCAACATGGCCTCCAGGGCCCCAAAGCGCCGCACCCCGGGCATGCGGTGCATCCGGCCGCCCAGAACCACCAGGGCTATCAGCGCCGCCGAGGTCATGGCCCACAGGGGAAGGACAAAGGGCCTGAACCCGGCCAGTTGGGGAAGGACCACCAGCCCGGCGCCCATGAGGTTCACCGTCACCAGCAGATCGAAAAGGCGGGCCATGAGCAGGCTGCAGACCACCTTGGGGGTACTTATGCCGTTGCCGTAGCGAAGCATGGCCGTCTGGGCGGCTTCGGCCACCAGCCGAACAGGGCTGAAGTTGTTGAGGCCCTGGCCGGCGTGCTTGACCAGAAACAGTCTTACGGTGGAGACCGGCTCCTTGTGCAGCAGGAGCTTCCAGCGGAGGGCCTCCATGAGGCCTGCAAAGAAGACCGTGCCCAGGGCCAGGAACAGCACACGCCAGTCCAGGGTACCGGCCGCTTGAAGAACGTCGCTCCAGGTGATGGTGCGCAGCGCTACCCAGCCCAGCACCCCACCCACAGCCAGGCCCACCAGCCCCACAACACCCCTCCCCATAGGTCCACCATCCCTTCTATTCGCAAAGAAGACCACCGGCTTTAAAGGACCGGTGGCCTTTCCCAACGGAGTAAGCCGCTTACCTTTCAAGTAGCCTTCTGATGATATCACCTTCCCGGGGGCTGCGCTATACATAGTGTGACTAGGCTTTCCGCCAGGGGCGCGCCCCCGCCCAACCAGTCCCTCCCCTGGTGACTTTCCCGCGTCCATGCCCTAGACTAGGGCCAGCCCCCACACTACAACCCATTCCTCAGGAAAGGAGGCGATATGAAGATCGCTCGTGTGCGGGCAGTGCCCCTGTCTGCTCCCGTGCCCAAAGAGCGCCAGTGGCGTACCGACTTCGGCACCAAGGTCAAGAGCGATACCACCATCGTTGTGGTAGAGACGGACGAGGGCATCACCGGCTACGGCTGCGCCCAGGGCTCGCCGCCGGTGATGGTGGTCACGGTGGAGGAGGAGCTCCAGCCCCTGCTGGTGGGTGAAGACCCCACCTGGGTGGAGTACCTGTGGGAGAAGATGTACAGCGGCAGCCGAGTGGCCCCGTCCCTGGAGCGGGGCTATAGTCAGCCCATCCACGGCCGGCGCGGCGAGACCCTGGCGGCCATAGCCGGGGTGGACATCGCCCTGTGGGACATCCTGGGGAAGGCCCTTGGCCAGCCCATATACAAGCTGCTGGGGGCCTGTCGGAACAAGGTCCGGGGCTACGCCAGCGGCGGCTGGCAGCCGGGCAAGAGGGCCGGTGAGGAGATGGCGGGCTACGCCGCCAAGGGCTTCTCCGCCGTCAAG
>DAOUBE010000041.1:0-7050 GCA_034432835.1 Dehalococcoidia bacterium
GATGGTAATCCCCCTCGAGGGTCCCCCTTATTCCCCTCATCCCCCTGGGTCCCCCTTCTTCCTGTGGGAGAACGGGGATTAAAGAGACGGGGGACACCCCCAGATCCCCGATACCAGGGCTCTCCCTCTCGACGCTCCTCATCAGGCTCACCAGGCCGCTGGCTTCTAGTCTGTCGTGCCAGGCATCCCTACGCCGCCCCTGGCCCCTTCCCCCGGAGGGCCGGCGAGACCCCACGCTGCGGCGACAGTGTACTACCGGGCGCGGCGGTTTTCCAGCGGCAACCCCCTTGTGGGCGTCTGGGGCCGAGGGACGGGTTAGGTTGAGGGTGCGGTGGGGGGTTGCCGGTGACCCACGGCACAAGGCCAGCGACCACAGCTTACCATCCTGGGCAAAGGCTGCTACTGGGGCTGGCGCGGGAGCCTGAGCACCACCGTGGTGCCCTGCCCAGGACGGCTGAATAGGGTCACGTCCCCACCGTGGGCGCGGGCTACCTCCCTGGCGATGGGCAGGCCCAGTCCGGCGCCCTCGGTGGACTGGTTGCGGGACCCCGAGCCCCGGTAGAAGCGTTGAAAGACCCTCTCCTGTTCTTCCAGGGGAATACCCACTCCGGTATCGACTATGGCCACCTCCACCCAGGGGCCCTGGCCGCGGACCTCCACCCTGACGGAGCCTCCGGGGCGGTTGTACTTGACTGCGTTGTCCAACAGGGTCATCAGGGCCAGCCGGAGCTGCACAGCGTCGCCCTTGACCCGCGCCGAAGGCTGCGATGGCGCCATGGAGAGGGTCACGCCCTTCTCCAGGCCCAGAGGGGAGACGGCCTCCACCGTGGCCTGTACCAGGGGCACCAGGTCCAGGAGGTCCCCGTGGGTGCCGTTCCTGCTCCCTTCCAGCCGGGCGATGGCCACTAGCTGCTGTATAACCCCGCCCAGGAACTGGGACTCGTGGACCATGTCCTGGAGGAGCTGGGCATCCTCGGGCGGCAGGTGGGGAAGGGAGCGCTGCAAGGCCTCGGCGTCGGCCCTGATGATGGCCACGGGGGTACGGAGCTGGTGGGATGCCGTGGCGATGAACTCGCGCTGCCTTTGAAAGGCGCTGCGCACAGGCTCCAGGGCGCGGACGGACAGGATGTAACCGCCCGCCATGGCGATGACCACGCCCACGATAGCCGCCCCCAGCAGCGTGATACGCAGTGTACGCAGGAGCTGTAGCTGCTCGTCCTCGCTGGCCAGGAGCTGGGCCGCACCCACCACCCTGCCATCCCGCAGGACAGGGACCGATAACACCCGGGCGGCATGGTCGTCGGCGGAGACGGAGCGTATGTCCGGCTGGCCTCCCAGGGCCACGTTCAGGGCAGGGCGGGCAGCCATCAGCAGGCTGGCCTCCTCATCCTCGAACTCCTCCAGTCCGCCCTCGCGGGTGGTGGTAGCCCGGTCCAGGCGGCCCTGGGCGTCGAACAGGAAGGTGGGCAACATAGGGGTAACGGTCAGTGCCTCGTGCTCCTCCTCGCGTCTCTCGGGGCCGTGGTAGCCCTCCAGGACAGCCTTCCCGCCGTAAGCTTCGGTCAGCATCTTGGACCCGGCCAGGGCGGAGGCCGCCTGGTGCAACTGCTGGGTGATGCCTTTGCGAAGGGAGTACTGCACCGTGAAGTAGGTTCCTAGGCCCAGAAGGCCCAGGATGGCCACGATGACGGCAGCGTTAAGGAGGGTGAGCCGTAAGGCGACGCCGCGGAACACCTCATGCCTCCACCAGGGTGTAGCCTGCACCCCGCACGGTGCGAATCAGCTTCTGGGGGCTGTCCTTGTCCACCTTCAGGCGGAGGTAGTGGACGTAGGTGTCCACCACGCTGGCCTCGCCATCGAAGGTGTACCCCCACACCCTTTCGATAATCCTAGCTCTGGTGAGCACCTGTCCTTTGTGCCTCATAAGCAGCTCCAGAAGTCGGAACTCGGTGGGCGTCAACTCCATCTCCCTGGTGCCCCGCTTGGCGCTGTGTCGCACCAGGTCCAGCTCCAGGTCGGCCACCCGGAGGACGGTCTCCTGCACCACCTCCGGCCTACGCCTGAGGAGGGCCCGGATGCGCGCCAGCAGCTCGTCGAAGGCGAAGGGCTTCACCAGATAATCGTCGGCGCCCGTGTCCAGCCCCTGGACGCGGTCATGCACCTCACCCAGGGCGGTGAGCATCAGGATAGGCAACGGGTTCCCCGACTCCCGCAGGACACGGCAGACCTGGAACCCGTCCATCACCGGCAGCATCACGTCCAGCACCATCACGTCGTAGCGCGACTGCTGGGCCAGGGAGACAGCCGAGGCGCCGTCTCCCGCCACATCCACCTGGTACCCCTCTTGCTCCAACACCCTTCTCACCACCCGCGCCAGCCTCTCCTCGTCCTCTACCACAAGGACGCGCATCTACCTCCTCCTGCCTTAATAATAACGCTTCGACGCCTCCGCATCCTGTGAAAACTCTAAGAATTCTCCCAGGGCTGTCTAAGCCGCTATTCGTAGTATAACGGAGAGATTGGGGAAGGAGAGGTGCGATGAACAAGGCGTCTATCTACCTGGCGGGATGGCTTACCACGGCGGTGGTGGCCGCGGTGATCATCACCGGCCTGACCACCCACGTCTTCGGCTCCAAGCCGCCTACGGACCCCGCCGCTACCTGGAATACTCAGCAGGTTACAGATCCCCCAGGGTCAGACCAGACCTCCACCACGTCCCTGTCCCCCAGCGGGTCTGACCCCGTGACAGCCGGCGAGGAGACTATCTACGTGTACCCCGACGGCTCCCAGGTCCCAGCCTCCGAGGCCAAGCGTTTGCAAAAGGCGGAGCGCAACAAGTGGCACGACGATGACGAGGACCGAGAGGATGAGGAGCACGAGGATGAGGACTAGGATGAATACGGCGAAGTGGATATCCATGACCAGGGGGCCGAAGACTAGCTCCCTACCTCCGGCCTGGGTAAGGGAGCGTCATGGCTAACCCCAGGAACTTCCTGCGCTGGCGCATTGGCCTGACGGCGGCTGCCCTGGCGGTCTTCGGTGCCACCTATGCCGGCATCTCCGCCAGCGACCCCGGCCCCACGCCGGAAGAGATGGCGGTGCTGGACCCCCAGGCCCGGACCCCTGTCCCCACGGCCATCGGCCCCGGCGCCACCGGCACGCCGGAGGTACAGTCGCCCCAGGGCCAGAAGGTGCGCATTGTGGTGGTGCCCAAGCCCAAGGCTCGCACCCGGGCCTCTTAGGAGAAGGCCGTGCTGCAAGAGTACAGGACCTCTTTCCGGGCCATGGGCACCAACGTGACGGTGATGGCCGTGGGGAAGGCCGGAAGCAAGGCCATCCCGGCCCTGTTGGGCCGCGTCCAGGGCCTGTTCCAGCGGGAGGAGGCCAGGTTCAGCCGGTTCCTCCCCCACAGTGAGCTGACCCGCATGAACCAGGCTGGCGGCTCCCCGGACCCCTCACAGGAGATGTGGGAGGTGCTCCAGCGGTGCCGGCGCTGGTGGGTGAAGACCGGCGGCGACTTCGACCCCACCATCCTGGAGGCCCTGGAGCGGGCAGGGTACCACCGGAGCTTCGAGACCCTTGGTCAGGGAGGCTTTCAGGACGCGACGCCAGGCACGCGTGGGCCCTCGGGCCTCAACCTGGTGGAGCTACGGGAAGTGGGGGGCCAGCGCACGGTACGCCTTCACCAAGGGGTGCGCCTGGACCTGGGAGGCATCGTGAAGGGGTGGACGGTGGACAGGGCCGCATCCCTGCTGGAACCCCTAGGCCGCTTTCTTATAGACGCTGGAGGCGATATCTTCGCCCGGGGGGACAGCCTGGAGACTCCCGGCTGGTGCGTCGCCGTGCAGGACCCCAGAGAGACCCACCGGGACCGGGAGTACCTGTTCCTCAAGGATGCGGCGGTGGCTACCTCAGGCACCTACCGCCGCCGCTGGCTCCACAGGGACGGCGGGGAGGCCCACCACCTCATCGATCCCCGGACCGGCGCCCCCTCCCGAAGCCTGGTGGTCAGCGCCACTGTCACTGGGGGCAGCGCCGAGGTGTGTGACGTCTGCGCCAAGGTGGCGTTGCTGAGGGGGCCGGAGGCTGCTCTGGCCTTCCTGCAAGGGCTTCCCGACGTGGAGGGATATCTGGTGCTGCGCGACGGGCGGGACCTGGCCACTGCAGGCTGGCCGGGATGGCGTCCTCAGGCGGCCTTCCTACAGCACCGCGAGGCAGGTGCATGATGAGATTGGACCGGACCTTTGGGTTGGGGATTCTGGTGGGTGCCGTGGTGGGCGCCGTCTTGCTAGGGCGGCTGCTGGAGAGCGGGGCAGCCCTGGACGGCGGTAAGGCAGCCTGGTTTACCTCCAGGTCGGCGGGGATGACCGCTTACCTGCTCCTCACCCTGTCCACTGTGTGGGGGCTGCTGACCAGCTCCCGCCTGCTGATGCGCTGGGTGAAGTTGCCCCTCACTGCCGAGCTGCACAAGGTCCTGAGCTTCCTCAGCCTGGGCGCCTTGGCGCTGCACGGCGGCGCCCTGCTGTTCGACCGTTTCATTGTCTTCCAGCCGTGGCAGGTGGCCCTGCCCTTCCTCTCCCCCTACCGGCCCGTGGCGGTGGGCGTGGGCGTGCTGGCCGGGTATCTCATGGTCATGCTGGTGTGGAGCTTCTATGTGCGCCAGCGTCTGGGGCAGAAGGTGTGGCGTGCTTTCCACTATACTAGCTTCCTGGCCTTCGTGCTGGCCACCGGCCACGGCCTCTTCGCCGGCACCGACACCAGCAAGCTGTGGGCTCAGCTAATGTACCTGGTATCGGGAGCCGTGGTGCTTTTCCTTACCTACGTCCGCATACTGGGCGACCGGTACGTGCCCGCCCGCACTGCGGCCCCCGCGGCCCATGGGAGGCGTCCGGTGACCGTGGAGGCCCAGGAGAAGGTGTTGACCACCACCCATAGCGCCAACTGACCCCGGCCCAGCGTCCCGGCCCCTCCACAGGCCGCTTCACACCCTCCAGCCGCGGTGTATAATACCGCCATCCTCAGTCTGGGAGCCCACTAAGGAGGAGTGGCTGTGAAGATCACCAATCTACGGCTGCGGCAACTAGAAGGGGAGATGGCGCACCCGGAGCCTTTCTGGGAGGAGCGGCTGGTCCGGCCCATAGACATCTACCCGGAGTACAAGGCCGGCGGCCTCTCCGGCGTCCCCGAGCGGGTGGGCCCCAACCGGTACCGCATGCGGTCCGTCTTCCTGGAGATCCAGACCGATGAAGGAGTGACGGGCATCAGCGGGCCCGTCAGCCCGTCGGAGGCGTACATCATCGACACCCAACTCCGGCCCATCCTCGTCGGCAAGGACCCCCTGGCCATCGAACTGCTGTGGGACCAGATGTACCGCCTCTCTATCCACGGACGCAAGGGCAACCCCATGATGGCCATCAGCGCCGTGGACTGCGGCCTGTGGGACCTGAAGGGGCGCTACCACGGGGTACCGGTGTACCGCCTGCTGGGCGGGCCTACCCGGGAGAGCATTCCCGCCTATGCCAGCATGCTGGGCTTCTCCCTGGAGCCAGCCAAGGTGAAGGAGCGCTGCAAGTGGCTGCTGGAGCAGGGCTACAAGCACACCAAGTGGTTCTTCCGCTACGGCCCCACCGATGGCCGCGAGGGCATCGCCAAGAACGTAGAGCTGGCGCGCACACTGCGCGAGTCCCTGGGTGAGGACGTGGACATTATGCTGGACTGCTGGTCTAGCTGGGACGTGCCCTACACCATCATGATGTCCGAGCGGCTGGTGGAGTATAACCCCCGCTGGTTGGAGGAGCCGGTGTTGGCGGACAAGATAGAGAGCTACGCCCGCATCCGGGCCGCCTCCCTGGTGCCCATATCCGGCGGCGAGCACGAGTACACCCGGTGGGGCTTCAAGGCCTTCATGGACGCCGGGGCCGCTGACATCCTCCAGCCGGACATCTACTGGTGCGGCGGCATCAGCGAGACGCTGAAAATCTGTACCCTGGCCTCGGTCTATGACCTGCCCGTCATACCCCACGGGCACTCGGTGCCGGCCACGGTGCACCTGCTGGCCTCCCAGCCACCCACCCTCTGTCCCCTACTGGAGTACCTGGTCAAGTGGAACCAGATACACCAGTTCTTCCTCAAGTACCCCATCGTGCCCCAGAAGGGCGTGGTGGGTCTGCCCACCCAGCCAGGCCTGGGGCTGGACATCGACGAGTCCAAGGTCAAAGCGGAGAAGGACCTGACCTGGCGGGACAGTTAAGCTTGATGGACCACAGAGGGCGCCAAGGCCGCGGAGGGAGGTTTACTCCGGTGGCCTTTAGGCTGATCTGACCAATCCGGGTCCTGTGTGGGGGCGCAGGCGACTCCGCCCCTGCCGGGGCCTGGGGGTGTCCTCATCTTTTTGATCCCCCTTCTTCCACAGGGATAAGGGGGAGCCTCGAGGGGGTCCTGGGCCCCCCTCAGCAGACAGGCCGCGGGGCCATCAAACCAAAGGAAAGGAGCCGTACGGTGAAGATAACCAACGTCAAGACCTTCATCATACACCCGGGGGTGGGCAAGAACCTCATCTTCGTCAAGCTGGAGACCGACGAGGGCCTCCACGGCTGGGGCGAGGCCTATACCCAGTCGGACAGGGACACGGCCATCGAGGCCCACATCAAGCAGCTTTCGCGCTACCTCATTGGCCGCAGCCCTTTTAACATCAAGCACTTCACCTACGTAGCCTACGAGGACTTCGCCACCAAGCGCACCGGCATGGACTACTGGTGCGCCATCAGCGGCATCGAGCACGCCATGTGGGATATCGTGGGCAAGGCCCTGGGCCAGCCTGTGTACAACCTGCTGGGCGGCGCCTGCCGCAACAAGATCCGCGTTTACGGCAACGGCTGGTCCGCCGGGGCCAGGACCCCAGACGAGTACAAGGAGAAGGCCCGCGAGGCCGTGAAGAAGGGCTGGACCGCCCTGAAGTTCGACCCCTTCCCAGGGCCCTGGAAGCTGTACATTGACAAGAAGGACGAGCAGCTAGCCATAGACCGCGTGGCCGCCGTCCGCGAGGGCGCC
>DAOUBE010000042.1:0-27104 GCA_034432835.1 Dehalococcoidia bacterium
GTGGGGGTTGGGGTGGATGTGGGGGCGGTGGTGGCGGTAGGAGTGGGTGAAGGGGTAGGCCGGGCGCAGGCCGCGGCCAGCACCACAGCCAGGGCCACGACCCCCAGCAGGGCCGGGTAGCGGGCACGGGCGGCCGAGGCTACCCGTTCCAGCCGGCGGTACCTCTCTTCCCCCTGCCCGGGCGCCCTGGCCTGCGGAAAGGGGAGTCTGTCAACTCTTAGAATCCGCACCTGCATCTAATGCGTTGTTCACCAAGTGCTGTTGGTTCTTGTCGCCCTGAGAAGCCCTTACCCAAGGGAGCATCAAGGGCAGAGCCCAGGGCAGCCCCTGACGCTGGCATCCTCAGAAGAGGCTGGGCTGAGCGCTGTCGTTGGTGGCGTCTTTGTCCTTGGGAGACACGCCCAGGTGCTGGTAGGCACGGCGGGTGGCTATCCTGCCCCTGGGGGTCCTGTCCAGGAACCCCAGTTGCAGCAGGTATGGCTCGTAAACATCCATGATGGTGTCCGGCTCCTCGCTGATAGAGGCTGCCAGGGTCTCCAGGCCCACCGGGCCGCCGTCGAACTTCTCCACGATGGTCTTGAGGAGGCGGTGGTCCACCTGGTCCAGTCCTAGAGGGTCCACCTCCAGCCGGGCCAGGGCCTCCTGGGCCACCTCCGCCGTCACCTGGGGGTGGCCCATGACCTGGGCGTAGTCCCGCACCCGCTTCAGAAGCCGATTAGCCACCCGGGGAGTCCCCCTGGCGCGGCGAGCGATCTCCTCCAGGCCCCCTTGGTCTATGTCCACCTTGAGGATGCGGGCGGAGCGCCGCACGATGGCCCTCATGGCCTCACCGTCGTAGAAGTCCAGGCGGTACACCACGCCGAAACGGTCCCGCAGGGGCGCGCTGACCATGGCGTAGCGTGTGGTGGCGCCGATGAGGGTGAAGCGCTTGACCTGAAGGTTCACGCTGCGGGCACCCGGGCCCTTGCCAATGACCCAGGATAGAGTAAAGTCTTCCATGGCGGAGTAGAGCACCTCCTCCACTGTGCGGGACAGCCGGTGCACCTCGTCGATGAACAGGACGTCGCCCGTCTCCAAGCTGGTTAGGATGGCGGCCATGTCTCCGGCGCGCTCTATGGCCGGCCCTGAGGTGACCCGAATGTTGGCGCCCATCTCGTGGGCGATGATGTGGGCCAGGGTAGTCTTGCCCAGCCCTGGTGGACCATACAGCAGGATGTGGTCCAGGGGCTCGCCCCGCATGTTGGCCGCCTGAATGGCGATACCCAGGTTCTCCTTCAACCGCTCCTGGCCCAGGAAGTCCCCCAACCGCTTGGGCCGGAGGCTGTTGTCCAGGGCGGTGTCCTCCTCGCGCACCTTGCCCGAGATCAGCCGCTCTGCCAATGCGCCCCCAAAATAAGAACGTATTGTCTAATGGTTGCAGCTAGTATAGCAGAGAATAAAGAGTAGAGAATAGAGAGGAGAGAAGGGGGTTAGCGGCGGGCTAGCTGGGAGACGGCCTTGGCGGCATTGGCCAGTAGGGCCAGGGTGTTGGCCAGAAGGCCCAGGCCGTGGGTGGTGGCCCACAGGTGGCGGCTGCTGGGCCGGGCCTGCCTGTCGAAAATGCCGTGGGCGCCGTAGTCCCCCGGCAAAGGTGCAAACAGGTTGTCTGGACGGTGGGGATCCACGGGCTCGTTGGTCATTTGGGACTGGTAGCCCGTCAGGGCCAAGTAGCGGTCGGAGATGCTGGGCGATATCTGGGTGCCCACGATGGCCCCGGCGGTGGGCGCACCCACGTACAGCTCTCGGGGCAGGTGGTGGGCAGCCCACACGATGGCGCGGGCGGCCACCTCCGGCTGGTAGATAGGGGGCACCGGCTGAGGGTGGCGGGGCATCTTGCTTCGGCACCAGCTAAATTGGGGTGTGTTCAGTGCCGGTAGCTGTACCATGGTCACGTGGATATTGCTGCCATCGTGCATCAGCTCTGTGCGCAGGGAGTCGGTGAAGCCCTTGATGGCGTGCTTGGCCCCACAATAGGCCGATTGGAGGGGTATGGCACGGTAGGCCAGGGCGGAGCCTACCTGCACGATGGTGCCCCGGTTGCGGGGGAGCATACGCCTCAGGGCGGCCATAGTGCCGTACACCACCCCCAGGTACGTGACCTCGGTGACACGCTTGAACTCCTGGGGGGTCAGTTCTTTGAAGGGTGCGAAGACGGTAGTCATAGCGTTATTGACCCAGATGGTCACAGGGCCCAGCTCCGACTCCACCAGGCTGGCAGCATCCTCCACCTGGTCCGGGTCGGCCACTTCGGTGGGGACAACCACGGCCCTGCCGCCATAGCCCTCCACCTCCTTCCGAGCCGCCTCCAGGCTATCAATCCCCCGGGCCAGCAACCCCAGGTGGGCCCCGCGCCTGGCGAACTCGCGGGCCGTGGCCCTCCCTACCCCTGCAGAGGCCCCGGTTATGACCACCACCTCCCTGTCTACCATACTACAAACCGTACCACACTCTCGTAAGGTGTCAAACCCTGGGCGCGGCGAGACGGGGTACCGCTCTGGAAGGGGGCCTTGTCCCGGAGGGAAGGTCGGGGGGTGTCCCGCTGCCCTGGCCGAGGAGAAGAACTCTCCATTTGGATGATGGCATCGCTCCATTTGGATGATGCCATATGGGAAATTGTTAAGGTATAGTAGGCAATAGACCGCCAGTTGAGACCTTGCCTCTTTTGCCCCTCCTGGCTGAAGGATGAGCCTCCGTATATGATGTAGCGGAACAGAGATAGCAAGAGCGTGTTTCTCAGGCCCCTGGGACGGTGCCTATTCGGACAGATGTGGGGTGAGTGTGGGTGGAAGGGGGTCGCCATGTATGCAACGCACGCCAGCGGGGTAAACCCAGGGCACCGCCTTGGGGAGCGTCCTGAGCGCGTCGCCATCCTTCGCGCCCTGCCTGGCCTGGGCGACCTGCTCTGCATCATCCCGGCCCTGCGAGCCCTGCGTACCGCCCTCCCCCAGGCCCAGGTCACCCTGGTGGGCCTGCCGGCAGCCCGGTGGTTTGTGAGCAGGTTTCCCAGGTATGTGGACCGGCTTCTGGAGTTCCCCGGCTGGCCTGGCCTGCTCGAGCAGCCGCCTTGGCTAGAACCCATCCCCGCCTTTCTTGGCCGTGCCCAGGGACAGCGCTTCCACCTGGCGGTGCAGATGCACGGCAACGGAAGCCTGACCAACCCCATAACGGTGCTCCTGGGGGCCAGGCTTTCGGCGGGCTTCTACCTGCCCGGCTCTTACTGCCCCGACCCAGAGCGTTTCCTGCTCTGGGTGGAGGAGGAGCCGGAAGTGCGGCGCTACCTGCGGCTCATGGAGCATCTGGGCGTGCCTTCCCAGGGGGAGGAGCTGGAGTTCCCGCTGCTGGAAGGGGACCTTCGGGAGCTACGGGGTCTTCCTGAGGCTAGGGAGATGCGCCCTGGTCAGTACGTTTGCGTCCACCCAGGGGCCGCCCACCATTCCCGGCGGTGGACACCTCGGCGCTTCGCCGCCGTGGCCGACGGTCTGGCCTCCCGTGGGCTTCGGGTGGTGCTCACCGGCTCAGCCGGCGAGGTGACCCTGGTGCAGGAGGTGGCCTCGGCCATGGCCTCGCGACCGGTGGACCTGGCGGGCCGCACCAGCGTGGGCGCCCTGGCCGCCCTGCTCAAGGGTGCCCGCCTGACGGTCTGCAACGATACAGGGGTCTCCCACCTGGCCGCTGCCTTGGGAGTCCCCAGCGTGATCATATTCACCCGGTCCAACCCTCAGCGCTGGGCGCCCCTGGACCGCCAGCTTCACCTGGTTGTGCACCAGCACTCGGCAGACAAACACCATACTTGTTCCGCAGACCTCTCCCGTTACCACTGTGCTCCGGACATCACCCCCGCCATGGTCTTGGCCCAGGTTGACCACCTGCTGCAAAGGGAGGCTGCCTATGCGACCTAGCCCCTGGCAGGGCATCCAAAGGCTCCTGGTGGTTCGCCTGGACAACATAGGAGACATGGTCATGCTGACCCCAGCCCTGAGGGGGCTACGCCAGGCCCTGCCTGGTGTCCACATTACCCTGATGGCCTCCCCGGCGGGCAGTCAATTGGCCCCGCTCCTTCCCTGGGTGGACGACGTGCTGGTGCACAGGGCCGTGTGGCAGGACGCCAGGGGGAACATGCCCCTGGACCCCGCCGGCCAGCAGGCCCTGGTGGAAGAGCTGCGCGTCCGCCGCTTCGACGCCGCGGCCATCTTCACCAGCTTCTCCCAGTCACCCTACCCACCGGCCTACGTCTGCTACCTGGCAGGGGTGCCAGTGCGGGTAGGCCAGTCCCATGAATTTGGGGGCAGCGTGCTCTCCCATTGGGTCCGGCCCCTGCCCCACAAGGTGCACCAGGTGGACCGCAACCTGCACCTGCTGGAGGCCACTGGACTGCCTTTGGCGGAGCGGCACATGGAGCTGCGCATCCCTGAGGATGTCCAGGCCAGGGCCGACGGTCTTCTGAGAGCCGGGGGCATCGATCTCCACAGGCCCTTTGTCCTCCTCACCCCAGGGGCAAGCTGCGCCGCCCGCCGCTACGATATAGCCCGTTTTGCCGCGGTAGCTCGCCTGCTCTGGGAGGCCACGGGCCTGCCCATGGCCCTCACGGGCAGCAGCCGAGAGGCGGGGCTGCTCCAGCCCCTGATGCAGGCAACCCGCGGGCTGCCCGTGGCCTCCCTAGTGGGCCAGACCTCGGTGCCGGAGCTGGCCGCCGTGGTGCGCCGAGCGCGGCTGGTGGTGTGCGCCCACTCGGCCCCGATGCACCTGGCCGACGCTTTGAGACGGCCGGTGGTGGTCCTGTTCTCCGGCACGGACCTGGAGAGCCAGTGGATGCCTCGCAACACCCCCGCCCGGGTGCTCCGGCGGCCCACGGACTGCTCGCCCTGCTATGGCTTCCAGTGCCCCTACATGATGGAGTGCCTGGACATCCCGCCGGGGGAGGTGGTCCAGAACGCGGTAGCACTGCTGGAAGAGACGCTGACCTTGGACCAGGATGGTGCGACCACGGTCCAGGAAGGAGCGCCGAGATGAGCCGTCCCCTGCGCATCCTCACCTGGCACGTCCACGGGAGCTACCTGTACTACCTATCCCAGGTGCCCCACCAGCTCTTCCTGCCAGTCAAGCCAGGCGGGCCCGAGGGCTATGGAGGCCGCTCGGGCAGCTTCCCCTGGCCGGCTAACGTACGGGACGTGCCAGCAGAGGAGGCACGGCACCTGAGGCTGGACTGCATCCTGTTCCAGTCCCGGAGGAACTACCTGGAGGACCAGTACGAAATCCTGTCGGAGGAGCAGCGCAGGCTCCCCCGTATCTACTTGGAGCACGACCCGCCCCGGGAGCACCCCACGGACACCAAGCACCTGGTGGACGACCCCGAGGTGCTGCTGGTCCACGTCACCCACTTCAACCGCCTGATGTGGGACAGCGGCCGCACGCCTACCATAGTGATAGAGCACGGCGTCCTGGTGCCTGAGGGGGTGTGCTACACCGGCGAGCTGGCGCGGGGCTTGGTGGTGGTGAACAACCTGCCCCTGCGAGGGCGGCGCCTGGGCGCCGATGTGTTCCATTACGTGAGGGAGCGGGTGCCCCTGGACCTGGCGGGCATGGGCTCCGAGGCCGTGGGCGGCCTGGGGGACATCCCCCACCACCGCCTGCCTTACCTGGAGGCCCGGTACCGCTTCTTCTTCAATCCCGTCCGTTATACGAGTCTTGGCCTTGCCGTGTGCGAAGCCATGATGCTAGGTATGCCAGTCATCGGCCTGGCCACCACGGAGCTGGCCACGGTGGTGGAGAACGGGGTGTCTGGATACGTGGACACCCGGGTGGACGGGCTGGTGGAGGCCATGGGAACCTTGCTGGAGGACCCCTCCCTGGCCCGCCACCTGGGCCAAGCCGCCCGCCGGTGCGCCCTGGAGCGGTTCCACATCCAGCGGTTCGTCCGAGACTGGTGCCAAGCCTTCGCCCTGGCCGCGGGGCCGTTCCCTGGCACTGTTGGGGCAGGACTGGGGGCTGCCTCCGCCCACGGCCCAGGCCCTCAGGAGGGAGTCCTATGACCAAGCGCATCGCCATGATCAGTGAGCACGCATCGCCCCTGGGTATTCTGGGAGGTGTGGACAGCGGCGGCCAGAACGTGTACGTGGGACAACTGGCCCGGCACCTGGCCGCTATAGGGTATCAGGTGGACATCTTCACACGCCGGGACAGCCACCTGCTCCCAGAGGTGGCCGAGTGGGTCAACGGTGTTCGGATTGTCCACGTGCCGGCCGGCCCCGCCGAGTACGTTCGCAAGGAGGACATGCTGCCCTACATGGGTGAGTTCACCAACTACATGCTGCGCCTAAGCAAGAAGCAGCGTAAGACTTACGACCTGGTCCACGCCAACTTCTGGATGTCCGGCCTGGTGGCCGCCGAGTTGAAGCAGGCCCTGGGCATACCCTTCGTGGTCACCTTTCATGCCCTGGGACGTATTCGCCGCCTGCACCAGAAAGATGCTGACCAGTTCCCTGATGAGCGCTTCGCCATTGAGGACCGCATCGTGGCCGAGGCCGACCATATCATCGCCGAGTGCCCCCAGGATGAGGAGGACCTCATCCGCCTTTACAACGCCGACCCGTCCCGCATCACCATCATCCCCTGCGGCTTCGATCCGGGGGAGTTCTTCCCCATCAGCAAGGCCCTGGCCCGAGCGCTGCTGGGCTTCGCCCCCGAGGACCGTATCCTCCTCCAGTTGGGGCGTATGGTGCCCCGCAAGGGGGTGGACAATGTCATCCGGGGCTTCGCGCGGCTGGCCCACGCCCACGGTATCGAGGCGTACCTGCTCATTGTGGGCGGCGCTCCCGACAGCCCCGACCAGCGCATCGCCCAGGAAGCGCGGAGGCTCCAGGCCATCGCCCACGAGGAGGGGGTGGCGGAGAAGGTGGTGTTCGCTGGCCACAAGGGGCGCGAGATGCTCAAGTACTACTACAGCGCCGCCGATGTTTTCATCACCACGCCCTGGTATGAGCCTTTCGGCATCACCCCCGTGGAGGCCATGGCCTGCGGCACGCCCGTGGTGGGCTCCAATGTGGGAGGGATCAAGTTCACGGTACGGGACGGCGAGACCGGCTACCTTGTCTCGCCCAACGACCCCGAAGCCCTGGCCGAGCGTGTCGCCTATCTGTACCAGCACCCCAAGCTGCGGGGGGTGCTGGGGCAGCAGGCCATCAAGCGGGTCCACGCCCTGTTCACCTGGCAGAAGGTGGCTGGGAGCGTTGCCCTGCTTTACGAAGATGTGCTGGCGGCGGCCCAGCCTGAGCGGCGGGGCAAGGCGGGGTACCTGGCCACCATAGACCGCGGGCTGGACGAGCTGATAGACATCGTCCAGGAGTCGCGCAGGCGGCTGCGTACAGGCATCCTGGAGGTGGCTGACGCCCTAGCGGGTTGCTTCGAGCGGGGAGGCAAGCTGCTCATTTGCGGCAACGGGGGCAGCGCCGCCGATGCCCAGCACTTCGCCGCCGAGATGGTGGGGAGGTTCAAGGCTGCCGCCCGCCCTGGCCTGCCTGCCCTGGCCCTCACCGCCGACAGCGCCGTCATCACCGCCTGGTCCAACGACTGGGGGTACGAGGACGTCTTTGCCAGGCAGGTGGAGGCCCTGGGCCAACCCGGAGATGCCCTCATCGCCATCAGCACCAGCGGCAAGTCCCAGAACCTGGTCCGCGCCTTCAAGGCAGCCCAGGGCCGGGGCCTGAAGTGCATAGGCATCCTGGGCCGCGATGGTGGGGAACTGCTCCAGCTCTCGGACATCGCCGTCACCGTACCGTCTTCGGACACCCAGCGCATCCAGGAGGTGCAGATGGTGCTCATACATCTGCTATGCGAGCTGGTGGAGGAGCGGCTCACGGCCAGCGGCTGGATACGTGCCCTGGCCGCCGAGGCCTCGCCTGTAGTGTGGGAGCCTCAGGCCGTGGCTGGCCACCAGGGGTGACGTGGATAAAAGAGACCTGGGGGACACCCCCAGCGTTCTAATCCCCAATCTCCCTGTGGGAGAAGGGGGAGCTTCGAGGGGGATGGTAATCCCCCTCGACCAAAGAGGGGGATGAGGTTAGCCAGATGGAACACCAATGCTTCTTGTTGTCCGGAAGTGTATCCAGGCTTGCCCTGAGCAAAGCGAAGGGGCTCGCCCTGGGAAGGGCTAAGGAGGGCCATGTTTCTCGACCCAGGATGGGCGATGGGGACCGAGCCCCGGTACGTGTCAGCGGCCCGCCAGGGCACGCTCCATCGGGCCGTCTTTCTGGATAAAGACGGCACCCTGGTGGAAAACATGCCCTACAACGTGCGGCCGGAGCGCATGCGGCTGTCCCCAGGGGCGCCCGAGGGCCTGCGCCTGCTGCACCAGGCCGGGTTCCGGCTCGTGGTGGTCTCCAACCAGTCGGGGGTGGCACGGGGCTACTTTCCGGAGGAGGCCCTGGTGGCCGTGGAGCAGAGGCTCCGCGAGCTCTTGGGGGAGGTGGGCGTACCCCTGACTGGCTTCTACTACTGCCCTCACCACCCCCAGGGAACAGTGCCCCGTTACACCGTGGCCTGCACCTGCCGCAAGCCCGCCCAGGGGCTGCTGCTGCGGGCCGCCCACGAGCACGGTATAGAGTTGTCGCGCTGCTGGGTCATTGGGGACATCCTGGACGATGTGGAGGCGGGGCGCCGGGCCGGCTGCCGCACCGTCCTCATAGACAACGGCAGCGAGACCCAGTGGGAGGCGTCGTCCCTACGCCTGCCCCACTATCTGGCCCCCGACCTGGGTCAGGCGGCCCGCCTCATCACCTCTGTGGTCAAGCCCGCCATCCATATCTACCACCTGGCGGAGGGTTACCCATGAACAGCCAACTTACTCACCTCATCGACTCTCTGGCGGGCCTCAAGGTGGTGGTCATTGGGGAGGCCATGCTGGACAGCTACCTGGAGGGTCAAGCCAGCCGCATCTCCCGCGAGGCCCCGGTCCCCATCGTCACCCTCTCCGGCCGAAAGGATGTGCCGGGAGGGGCGGCCAACACCGCCGCCAATGTACGAAGCATGGGCGGACACCCGGCCTTCCTCTCGGTCATTGGCGACGACCCCGAGGGGACGCTGCTACGCCACGCCCTGGAGGCTGTGGGGGTGAGCACGGAGCACCTGCTGGTGCACCCGGAGCGGCGCACCCTGGCCAAGCATCGGGTCCTGGCCTCTTCCCAGATGCTGCTGCGGTTCGACCAGGGCAGCACCGGCCCCGTGGACACGCTGGCGGAGCAGCGGCTGGTCCACTGCCTGGAGGCGATGTACCCCCAGTGCGACGCGGTCATCGTCTCGGACTACGGGTATGGCATCCTGACACCCAAGGTGATACACACCCTGCGGAAGCTCCAGTTGCGGCACCCCCGTGTCCTGGTGGCCGATGCCAAGGACCTGTCACGCTACCGCCGTGTGGGGGTGACGGCGGTGAAGCCCAACTACAGCGAATTTGCCCAGCTCCTGGGCCAGCGGCCAGTGGAGGACCCCAGACGGCGGGCCGAGGTGGTCACGGCCCAAGGGAGGCGCATTCTGGATGTTACCGGCTCCCAGATGGCGGCGGTGACCCTGGACGCGGAGGGGGCTGTGGTGTTGGAGCGGGGCAGCCCGCCCTACCGCACCTATGCCCACCCTGCCCGGCACTCCCAGGCCGCCGGGGCCGGAGACACCTTCGTTGCCGCCCTAGCCCTGGCCCTGGCGGCGGGGTCCAGCACTCCGGCAGCCGCCGAGCTGGCCTCGGCTGCGGCCTCTTTTGCGGTGGGTAAAGAAGGCACCGCCACCTGCTCCTCGGAGGAGCTGCGGGAGTACGCCGCCGCTGAGGGCAAGTACGTCAGCGATCTGCCGCGCCTAGTGTCGCGAGTGGAGTTCTACCGCCAACAGGGCCGGCGCATCGCCTTCACCAACGGGTGCTTCGACATCATCCATCGGGGCCACATCACCTACCTGAACAGGGCCAAGGCTCTGGGCGATGTCCTCATCGTGGGCGTCAACGCCGATGCCAGCGTCCGCCGTCTCAAAGGGCCTGGGAGGCCCATCAACACCCTGGAGGACCGGGTCCAGGTGCTGGCAGCCATGAGCAGCGTGGACCACATCATCGCCTTCCAGGAGGACACCCCTAGCGAGGTCATTCGTGCCATCCGGCCCGACGTCTTCGTCAAGGGGGGCGACTACACCTGGGAGACCCTACCCGAGGCGCCCTTGGTGGAGGCCTTGGGGGGTACTGTCCACATCCTGCCCTACGTGGAGGAGCATTCCACCACCAGCATCATACAGCGCATCCGGGACACCTACAGCCGGAAGCGGAGAGACAGCACCCGGCAGCAAGGGGGGAGCAGTGGGGGAAGCAGGGGCCTGGAGTCACGCCAGGAGGATCTTGTGCGTTAGGCTGGATACCATCGGGGATGTGTTGATGACCACCCCCGCCTTGCGGGCGTTGAGGGAGTCTCTCCCCGGTCGGTACATCACCTTGCTCACGTCACCCGCGGGCCACCAGGTGGCGCGCCTGGTGCCGGAAATAGACAGGGTGGTGGTCTATGAGGCGCCGTGGATGAAGGCCTCGGAGCCAAGGCTGGACAGCGTGCGGGACCGGGTGATGGTGGAAGTGCTGAGGCGCGCCGGCTTTGACGGCGCCGTCATCTTCACCGTGTTCAGCCAGAGCGCACTGCCAGCAGCCTTTCTCTGCTACTTGGCGGATATCCCGTTGAGGCTGGCCTACTGTCGTGAGAACCCCTACCAGCTCTTGACCCATTGGGTACCTGAGCCAGAGCCTGGCCAGCTCCTCCGCCACGAGGTGTGCCGCCACCTAGACCTGGTGGCCACCATCGGGTGCGAGACCAAGGACACGAGACTGTCATTGCAGGTCCCGGGCAGGGCCCGCGCCAGGGTCATGGCCCTGCTTCAGGACTTGGGGCTGGACCTGGAGCAGCCCTGGGTGGTGGTACACCCGGGCGCCTCGGCCCCCTCCCGGCGCTACCCAGCCGAAGGCTTTGCCAAGGCTGCTCGGAGTCTGGTGGAGGAGCTGGGGTGCCAGGTGCTCTTTACGGGCACGGAGGCGGAGGGAGGGCTGGTGGAGGGGATTCGGGCCGCCATGGGGGTTCCGTCCTGCTCTCTGGTGGGGCAGTTGGACCTAGCGGAGTTGGCCGCCCTTCTGGCCGCGGCGCCGGTGCTGGTATCCAACAACACCGGGCCGGCCCACGTGGCGGCGGCGGTGGGTACGCCGGTGGTGGACCTGTACGCCCTAACCAATCCCCAGCACACACCGTGGGGGGTGCCCAGCCGCATCTTGTACCACGACGTGCCCTGCAAGTGGTGCTATAAGAGCGTGTGTCCCCAGGGCCACCACAATTGCCTGCGCCTGGTGCCTCCCCAGGCGGTGGTCCAGGCTACCCGGGAGCTTCTGGAAGGCAAGCCCGCGCCAGGCTCCGACGCGGTGGCGCCACAGGCCACGGTGCTGAGGTGAAGCCTTGGCCGCCACCGTGGATGTGCTCATACCCACCTACCGGCGCCCGGCGGCCCTAGCGGTGACCCTGACCAGCCTAGCCTTCCAGACCCTTGAAGGCTTCCGGGTGGTGGTCTCCGACCAGTCAGAGGGCATGGACGCCACGGAGGTCATGGAGGTGAAGGCGGTGGTCCGGCTGCTGCGTGCCCGGGGCCACACCGTGGAGACCTACAAGCACCTGCCGCGGCGGGGTATGGCGGAGCACCGGCAGTTCCTCTTGGACCAGGCCACCGCCCCCTACGCCCTCTTTCTGGACGACGACTTGGTCCTGGAGCCCGACGTCATGGAGCGCATGGTTAGGGCTATTCAGGAGGAGGGGTGTGGGTTCGTGGGGTGCGCCCCCATTGGCCTGAGCTTTGTCCACGACGTCCGGCCCCACGAGCAGACCATCCAGTTCTGGGAGGGGCCGGTGAGGCCGGAGGTGGTGAGGCCCGGCATGCCCCAGTGGGAGCGTTACAGGCTGCACAACGCCGCCAACATATACCACCTCCAGCGGCGGCTGGGCCTGACGGCGGAGCGGCAGCGCAAGTACAAGGTGGCCTGGGTGGGGGGCTGCGTGTTGTACCACACGGCGGCCTTGCGGGAGTGCGGTGGGTTCGGGTTCTGGCGGGAGCTACCCCCGGAGCACTGCGGGGATGATGTGCTGGCCCAGCTACGGGTCATGGCCCGCCACGGCGGCTGCGGCATAATACCGTCAGGGGTGTACCACCAAGAGCTGCCCACCACCATTCCCAACCGCCGACACAACGCACCGGTGCTGCTGGCCGGAGCGCCGCCGGAAAGAGGTCGCGGAGAGGCGGCGTGACGTAATCATGGACCGCCGGGGTGTCCTTCCCAATGTTCGGAAGATGGCTGTCCTGCGAGCCAACGGCATCGGCGACTTTATCCTGGCCCTGCCGGCCCTGGAGGCCCTGCGCTCGGCCTATCCCCAGGCCCAGGTGGTGCTGTTGGGCAGGAGGTGGCACCGGGACTTTCTGACAGGACGGCCCGGCCCGGTGGACCGGGTGGTTGTGGTGCCGACCTGCCGTGGTGTCACGGAGGAGCCGGGCCGTCGCGAGGACCCTGAGGAGCTGGCCCGGTTCTTTGAGGAGATGGCCCAGGAAGGCTTCGACCTGGCCTTGCAGCTCCACGGGGGAGGCCGGTACTCCAATCCCTTGGTCCATCGCCTGGGGGCCAGGGTCACCGCTGGCCTGAGGACGCCTGACGCACCGCCCCTGGACCGTTGGGTGCCCTACGTCTATTTTCAGCACGAGACGCTGCGCTACCTGGAGGTGGCTTCCCTGGTGGGTGCACTGGCTCCTCCGGTGCTGGAGCCGCGGCTGACGGTGACGCAGCGGGACCTGGCGAGTCCTTACGGGTGGTGCCCCGGACCGTGCGGCCCCTGGTGGCCCTGCATCCGGGCGCGGGCGATCCCCGACGTCGGTGGCCGGCGGAGAAGTTTGCCCGGGTAGGGGATGCCCTAGCCCAGGCAGGGGCCCAGGTGGTGGTCATCGGCACAGACCTGGAGCGGCCGGTGGTCCAAGCTATGACCGGTGCCATGGCTTGGGAGGCTCTGGACCTGTGCGGCCGGCTGTCCCTATGTGGCCTGGCGGGGCTGCTGTGGCGGTGCAGCCTGGTGGTCTCCAACGACTCGGGGCCACTGCACGTGGCCAGGGCGGTGGGCGCAGCCACCGTGGGCATTTATTGGGGGCCCAACCTGATAAACGCCGGCCCCCTCACCAGAGAGAGGCACCGCACCGCCCAGTCGTGGCGCTTCCACTGCCCGGAGTGCGGTGTGAACTGTATGGAGGCCAGGTGCGCCCACGGCGTCTCCTTCGTGGCAGAGGTGCCGGTGGAGGAGGTGGTGGGGCAGGCCCTGGAGCTGCTGGCCAGCCAGAGGGAACCCTACCTCTGGGAGGAGGGCGAGCCTGGCCCAAAGCGTGGTTGAGGCGGCTGAAGGGCGCTTGCTCTCCTCCAGGTGCTTCTGACAGCGGAGCTTGTCTGCTCCATCAGACCCTGTTGCCATACCCGAAGATGTTGCGCGCTGGCGGCATGAATGCGGAAATCCGTCTCACCCTTAACTACCCTCAAAGATTATGTTATGTTATCATAGAACTGTTCAGCGGGCGCCGGCCCTCTGAGGCGCCCTTCCCCAGTCCTCCAAGGGTGACGCCAGCACGGCGGGGTGTGGAGTGGGGGAGCACTGGATGTGGGAGTTGTGTAGCGGCGGCTGTGCGCAGACTCTTGACGTACCTTCTCCACGGCCTTTCCCAGGCCCAGGTTTTTCTTTCATCTAAGCCTTTCAGAAGGGAGGGCGCTATGGCAGGAGAGACCAAAACGACCACAGACCATGAGGTAATCCGCAGGTGGGTGGAGGCCCGGGGAGGGCAGCCAGCCACCGTCAAAGGCAACGAGGGCCACGAGGAGGCCGGCGTCCTGCGCATCAACTTCCCTGATTACGACGACGGGGAGCCCCTTCGCCCCATCCCGTGGGAGGAGTTCTTCCAGAAGTTCGAGGAGAAGGAGCTGGCTTTCCTGTACCAGGATACCGTCAGGAGTGGCGAGGAGAGCCGGTTCTTCAAGTTTGTTAGCCGGGAGCACGCCCAGAGGGCAGCTCGCTAGGGGCGGACTCGGGCCAGGCCCACCGGGGCCTGTGGCATTACCAGCCGGAAGCCAAGCAGTGAGGGTGACATGACCAGCGGGGAGCGTATTACAGGGGTCCGGGACAAACACTACAACCTGATGAGCGTGCTCTACCACGCCCTCCAGGGTGTGGAGACCTACCAGCAGTACATCAACGACGCCCATCGCGCCGGTGACCGCGACCTGGCCCACTTCTTCCGGGACGTCCAGGAGGAGGAGCGACAGCGGGCCCAGGAGCTGCTCAAACAGCGCATGGCCTCCGGTACCCGGTCTATGTAGCGTACCAGCACAACATCCGCCGCTGTCCCAGCGGCAGGAAGGGAGGGGGATATGGCACGGTGTGAAGTCTGCGGCAATGACTACGACAAAGCCTTCCAGGTGATGACGGCCACTGGCGAGTCCCACACCTTTGACAGCTTCGAGTGCGCCATCCATGCCCTGGCCCCCACGTGCCAGCACTGTGGCTGCAGGATCATCGGCCACGGCGTGGAGGCCGACAACGCCATGTACTGCTGCGCCAGTTGCTCCAGAATGGTTGGAGTCGCTGGAATACGGGACCGCGCCTAACGGCCCGCTGCCCCGGGCTGCCCCGCCGGGCTGTCGGCTCTCCTAGGGAGGGCTGGATGAGTCGGAATGTGCGGCAGGAACTGGTGAGCTCCTCCGCCAGCGGGTGTAAAGCCCGTCCGGAGCTGGGAGGCCGCCGGCTACGCTGACCTCCTATGCCATTACCCGGTCATGGGGAGCGTTGCGGGACGGTGGGACAGGGACTGGCCTGCGGTCAGCACCAGCACCGCGGGTGGTTAGGGCGCGGTCCTCACCCCCCCGCTCAGTCATCATGGCCATGGAACGGGCCCTGTGGGAGGGCGTGCGTTAGGCCGCCGGCTCACCCCGGCCGGGCGCCCCGGTGGCCCACTGGGACCAGCAGCGTCAACCCCTCACGGAGAGGCCTAGTCGGTCCGGCGCTCCACGGCCCCCGTGGCCCGGCGGGCCCACCTCTCGCGCTCTTGCCGCTCCCCCCGCTCTAGCATGATGACCACCAGGACCAGGAATACCAGCAGGTACATCATATCTCCCATGACCCACATGATGAGCCCGCCCGCCTGCTGGTCCTCCACGGGGTCCATCCCCCATAGAGGGGGCACCTGGGTGTAGTAGGAGTAGAGGACGCTGTCGCTGAGGGTGATGTAGGCCCCCAGGACGGTGTTCTGTACCAGGGTAGGGACCAGGTACAGGAGGCGGAGGCCGTAGTGGATTTGTCCGTGGAGCCTGGGAACGGGGTTGATCACTGGCCACCACAGGAGAAGGGCCGACACAAAGAAGGAGATGTGCTCCAGGTTGTGGACTAGGTTGCTGCGCAGGGCAGCGTTGTAGGCCGCAGGCACGTGCCAGCTCCACAGGAGCACCACCGCCAAGGTCCAGCACACGGGCATACGCGTGATTTGGAACAGGAAGAGGCGCAGCGGGTTGCCGGGGCGCAGCAGCCGCCCCAGGGCGTGCCGGGGGCCCGGGGGCAGGGACCACATGAACACGGCGAAGGGGTTGGCCAGCAGCAGCAAAGGGGCCGCCACCATGTATATGACCTCGTGCTGGGTCATGTGCAGGGAGAACATGCGGTCGGCGTAGGTGTCCAGGGGGGAGAGCAGGGCCAGGGCCAGGCTGGCGATGCCGGTGAGGTAGAGGGCTAGCCTTCCGTAGCCCACGCCCCGGCGCTGCCCCGGGCCCGCAGCCGGCTCCATCCCAAGCAGATACATGGCGCTGGCGGCCACCAGCACCACCACGACCTCGGGGCGCCAGCTCCAGGAAGTCAAGAACTCTCCTAGACCCATCCCGTCACACCTCAGTCCAGCAGCAGTCGGATGTCATGGGCCAGGTCCTCGGCCCGAAAGGCGCTGCTCATGGCTACCCTGACCTTGCCCTGGCGGTCTATAAGGTGGATGGGGGCCAGGTGCTCTACCATGTATTCATCCACCCATTCCTGGAGGGCGTCGGTGTCCAGTCCGAAGCTGTCATGGCCGTGCTCCAAGGCCTGGTCTCGCTCTGAGCCCTCCATGGCCCGGCGGGCGCCGTCGCCGGCCCAGTAATAGTCCCACAGGGGGGCCAGCTCCTGTCGGCTGCCCGTGAGGAAGTGCCACTTATCCGCCATGTTCCACTGCTCCGAGTACTGGCGCACCCGGTCCACGGTGTCCCGCTCCGGGTCCACGGTGACGGCCAGGAACACGACCCCGGAGGCATCCTTGCCCAGCATTTGATGTACCTGGTGAAGCCTGGCAGTAGTGAAGGGGCAGATGTCAGGGCAGGAGGTATAGAGGAAGGTGAGCACCACCACCTTGCCTCGGAGACTCTCCAGGCTTACAGGCTGGCCAAACTGGTCTGTGAGGGTGAAGCCCAAGGTATCGCGGGGAGGCTGGAGCTGGCTGCCCCGGAACCCCTCCGGCGTGGAGCGGTGCATGGCGAAGGCGACGCCCGCTGCCACCACCATCATACTCATTAGAAGGGCTACCAGGGCTGGCAGTATCCTGGCCCTGGACTGATGGGAGCCCTGTCCGCCCACCTGTGCATCCGAGTCCACTAAAGCCCTTTCTCAGTACCGGGAATGGGCCCATCCCCGGGCGGTTGCATTTTACGTCACACGTATTATACCAGACTGGGCCCGCTATGGGGCCTGGTAGCCTGGCCCCTGGCCGAGGGGTGCCAAGGGCGCGCCATGTCTCTGGGGGCTGGGGGGTCTGGGGTAGGATGGCAAGACACCGCGGGATAGTAGGCCTTGGTCTAGGCCCCGCAGTCCCCTTGGCAAGGGGGAAATACTGAAAGGCATGTACCGCCAAATTTGGTCCGGTCCGGCAAGGACCGCCGAGTTCATCCGACGGCTTCTACCCTCACCCTCTCCCAAGGGAGAGGGCAGGGTGCAGCCCTGCGCCCATGGTAGGGCTACCGTGCTCTTGGTAGGGTGGTGGAGCACCGTGGTGAGATGTGGAGCCTGGCCATGGTCTGTTGGAGAGGGGACTGCCTCACCCCCAGCCTTACGGCTTCCCCCACTCCATGACAGGTCGTACTACGCCACACTTTTGGACCCAGGGGGCGGCCCTTTTGGCCCCATGGTGCCCCCGTCCCCCTTCCTCTACCAGTAGCTCGCCGGGAGGTGGACGGCTGTCATTGTGAGCCCTTCTGCCAAGGGCGAAGGACCTACCGGGGATGGGCCACCTCCCCTCCTGATTCTTCCATTGCCGCGCTCCCTCAGGATGACACTTAACCCCTGGCCCAGGGGCGCAGGGGACCCTGGCCCCTGCTAGGGATCCTAAGGGAAACTCCCCTAGAAAGCCCTGGAGATGGGTGGAGCAGACACATCCCATGGTACTGTCCGTGAGTGGGTGCAGGGTGCACCCAGTCTGAAAGCGGGTTCTAGGGCGAGCCCTGGATCAGGGCGTGACCACCACCTTGATGGCGCCGTCCCGCGCCGAGCGGGCCACCTCCAGGGCGGCCAGCGCCTCCTCCAGGGGGTAATGGTGGGTGATAAGGGGCTTAACGTTGACCTTCCCAGTGGCCACCAAGGCCAGGGCCTTGGGATAGGTGTTGGCGTACCGGAAGACACCCTTCAGGTCCACCTCTCGGGTAGCGACCTCGGCCAGGGGCAGGCGCATGTGGTCGATGCCCAGGCCCACCAGGACCACGGAGCCGCCTGGGCGGGTGCAGCGAATGGCGGTGCGCAGGGCGGCCTGGGCGCCCGTGCAGTCTATGGCCACGTCCAGGGGCCCTCCAGCCCGCTCCAGGACCTCCTCCGCCAGGGGGTCTTCTCCCTCGGGGGTGGTGTCGTCGGCCAGGAGGGCTAGGTCGGCTCCCAGGCGGGCGGCCACCTGAAGCCGGCCCAGGCGCAGGTCGGTGATAGCCACGGTGGTGGCCCCCGCTGCTCTGGCCGCCAGCATGTTCATGAGACCCACGGGCCCTGCCCCCATGATAAGCACTCGTGAACCCGGGCCAACGCCTCCGCGAGCGCAGGCGTGCAGCCCCACCGACAGCGGCTCCAGCATGGCCCCCTCGTCAAAGGAGACGTGTTCAGGCAGCTTGTAGCAGAAGTCCGCCGGGTGGATGACGTACCGGGCCAGTGCCCCGTCCACGGGAGGGGTGGCCATGAAGCGGACGTCGGGGCACAGGTTGTATCTTCCCGACCGGCAGTAAGCACACATCTGGCAGGGCACTCCTGGTTCCACAGCCACGCGGTCGCCGGGGGCCAGGCCCTCCACCTCCGGCCCCACCTCCTCCACCACGCCGGCGGGCTCATGGCCCAGCACTAGGGGTGTGCGCACCACATAGCGCCCTATACGGCCGTGCTCCCAGTAGTGGACATCGGAGCCGCAGATGCCCACGGCCCTGACGGCGATGAGCACCTCGCCAGGGCCGGGCTGGGGCAGCGGCCGCTCCTCCAGGCGCAGGTCGCCCGCCCGGTGCAGCACCGCCGCCAGGTTAGGCACACTCATCACTGACGCCTCAGCATAGGGGTAATCCTTGGTAAGACCAGTATAGAGGCGCCGCCCGTCAGCGGCAAGGCTAATGGGAGTACCACGACGCCCTCTCTAGTGCCGGCCGGGCCGGGGCGAGGGCTTGCTCTTGGCCTGTGCGGTATAATCTACGCACTAAGGCGCCGGAGGGTAGTGATGAGGTACGTCAGGCCCCTGACAGAGGCACGCAAGGAAGACCTGGCCCTGGTGGGCGGCAAGGCTGCCGGCCTGGGGGAGCTCCTCCGCGCCGGCTTTCCCGTGCCGCCGGGGTTCTGCGTGACCTCGCTAGCCTACGAAGCCTTTGTCCAGCACAACGGCCTGGAGCGGGCGGTGCGGGAGGCCCTGGCCTTGGGGGACCTGTCGGGCCTGGAGCAGGCGGAGAGGGCATCGGGGGCCATACGGGCGGCCATGGAGGCGTCACCGGTGCCGCCGGACGTGGAGGAGGCGGTGCGGAACGCCCTGGAGGCCCTGGGCCCGGGGCCGGTGTCGGTACGCTCCTCGGCCACCGCCGAAGACCTGCCCGAGGCCAGCTTCGCCGGCCAGTACGATACCTATCTCAACGTCCATGGACTGGAAGAGGTGCTGAGGTGCATCAGGGGCTGCTGGGCCTCCCTGTGGAGCCCCCGGGCGGTCCAGTACCGGCACCGGCAGGGCTACGACCACCGGCGCGTGCGCATGGCCGTGGTGGTCCAGCGTCTGATACCCGCCCAGGTATCGGGGGTTATGCTTACCGTAAACCCCATATCGGGCGACCGCGGACAGATGGTCATCAGCGCCACCTACGGCCTGGGGGAGGCCCTGGTGTCCGGGGCGGTCACCCCCGACAGCTTTACCGTGGCCAAGGACAGCCTGGCAGTGGTGAGCAACCAGGTGGGCGCCAAGGAGGTGATGGCGACCCCCGCGGCCAATGGGGGCACCGTGACCACAATGGTGGGTGAGGAGATGCGGGGACAGCCTTGCCTTACCCACCAGCACCTGGCGCAACTGGCCGAGCTGGGGAAGCGGGTGGAGGCGCACTGGGGGTGGCCCCAGGACATAGAGTGGGCACTGGCCGACGGGCAGCCCTACCTGCTTCAGTCCCGGGCTCTCACGGCGCTGCCTCCGCAGCAGCCTTCGGTGTCGTGGGAGAGCCCCGTGCCGGGCGCCCGGTGGCGGCGCAATTGGCGCATCGGCGAGTGGCTGTCGGACCCGGTGACGCCCCTCTTTGCCACCCTCCTGTTGCCCGTGCTGGTGGCCGGTCGAGAGGAGCAAGGTTTCAACCACCTGGGCTGGAACACCCCCAAGACCTTCGCCATGCCCCAGCCGTGGTTCTGTATCGTCAACGGGTACTTCTTCACCCGGGCGGACTACCCCAACACTGGCCAGCCCATGGACATCGTCTCCCGGGCCCGCCGCATGCACCAGCGTACCCAGTGGTACCGGGAGTGGTACAGTACCCACATGCCCGCCTATTTCCAGCGGCTGAAGGGTTTCCAGGGGTTGGACCTGAGGCGGGCCAAGGCTGGGGAGCTGGTCTCACTGCTGGAGGAGCTGGCCCGGGACGCGGGGGAGTGGTGGTACCTGCTGGCGCCCATAGGGCTGGGGTTCGAGGAGATGGTCTTTGCCCCGCTGTACGAGGAGTATTTCGGGGGGAAGGACGGCCCGCACTATGCCGTGCTCTTTTCGGGCTTCGATACGCCTCTACTGGAGGGGCAGCGTCGGCTGTACCGGCTGGCCCAGGAGCTGAAGGGGAAGGAGGCCCTGCGGTCGCTGTTCCTGGAGGCAGAACCCCAGCAGGTGCTGGAGCGGCTGGGGGCCACTACTGGGGGTGCCGAGTTCCTGGAGGAGTTGCGCGGCTACTGGCGGGAGTTCGGCCACCAGGTGTTCAGCTTCGACTTTTACTTCCCCACCCTGGGTGAACGTCCCGAAGCCACCATTCAGGTGCTGCAAAGCTACCTGCGGCAGGAGCCTCCAGATCCTCAGGTTATCCTATCCCAGCAGGCACGGCAGCGGGAGGAGGCCACCCGGGAGGTGGTGGAGCGGGTGAGGCGGTCGGGCTCCCCTTACGTTGAGGAGTTCCTTATGGCCCTGGAATGGCACCAGCTCTGCGCGGGGATACGGGAGGAGATCTCCTTCCACATGCAGAGGCTGTGGCCTCTTATGCGGGCGGCGGTGCTGGAGCTGGGCAGGCGCATGAAGGAGGCCGGCGCGCTGGATTCGGCCCAGCAGGTGTTCTTCCTGGAGAAGGAGGAGCTGAGGGAAGCGGCCCTGGCGCTGGACCATGGCCGCGGGCTGGACCCAGGGCTGAGGGGGAGGGCTGGGGCGAGATTGGAGAGCTGGCGGCGCCAGGGAGAGCTGATGCCTCCCGACCGCATCCCCCCATCCACGGACCCGGCATGGCGGGGCAGTAACCTGCTCTCTACCGGGAGAGGCCTCCAGGTAAGGCGGGGTCGGCCTGTGCTGGTGGGCCAGGCGGCCAGCCCGGGGCGGGCCACGGGGCCCGCCCGCATCCTGCGCTCCGCCGCCGATTTCAAGGCCCTGGAGGGGGGTGAGGTGCTGGTCACGGTGGTGACTAACCCGGCCTGGACGCCCCTCTTCGCCCTGGCCTCGGCGGTGGTGACGGAGATAGGGGGCGGCGCCACCCACTGCTCCATGGTGGCCAGAGAGTACGGCATCCCCGCCGTCATGGGCACCGGCATCGCCACACAGGTGATACGGGACGGGCAGCTCATCACCGTGGATGGTACCCAGGGGGTGGTGTACCTGGAGCCGGTGTAGAGGGGATTTCCTCCACACTGGAGCACGCCCTGGCAGGGTGCACCCTGCACCAGGGCTAGCCCTGGACCCTCCTCTTTGGGTGCCCAAGATGGACCGTGTTTGGTCCCACCCACCCGGCAGGGCACGCTCTGCACCCACTCTTCACCTTCCTGGTCACATACCCTCACTGACCACCTCAGGGAGGTGTGGGTCAAGGGCGAGCCCTTGGGGATTCTCCCCTGGCACCCCTAGCAGTGGGGCTGCCCCTCTGCACTCCCCCTGTTCTAGGCCAGCCCCTTGACCTAGGGCCGCTATCCTGTAGCCTTACATCTGGCCACCCGAGAAGGATTGTGTTTGGTCCCACCCACCCGTCCTCGATGGGTTTTCGTGGGACACCCCCGAACCCCCGGCAGGGGACGGAGTCCCCTGCACCCCTGGCCCTGGACCCGCCTTCGGACAGCAAGAAGGGTTGCGTTGGGTCCCTCCCTGCCGCCCTAAGTATGTTGGGGGTACCTGCCAGGCTTACGGCATCCATCTCCAGCACGGCGAGCCCTGAGCGGCCAGCGGATGCCCGAGGGGCGTGTCTCCCGCCGGGCAGGAGCCCTGGCCCCGCAGCTACTTTCCATTTCCCACGGCGGGAGTGTACTATGTCCACCGAAGGAGAGACTGGAGAGGATGTCTGAGATGTCGGGGCGGATAGATAGGGGGCATACGCCCGATGCGGGCCAGCGCCTCCGGGAGGTGGCGGCCCTGTTCCTCAGGCTGGGCTTCACCGCCTTCGGGGGGCCGGCTGCCCACATCGCCATGATGCGGGACGAGGTGGTCCGGCGCCGGCAGTGGCTGGACGACCAGACCTTCCTGGACATGGTGGGGGCCACCAACCTGATCCCTGGGCCCAACTCCACCGAGATGGCCATCCACCTGGGACACCGTCGAGCGGGGTGGCGAGGCCTCATCGCCGCTGGGGTGCTGTTCATTCTGCCCGCCATGGCCATAGTTCTGGCCCTGGCTGTGGTTTACGTGCGGTACGGCTCCACACCCCAGGCAGAGTGGCTGCTCTACGGTGTAAAACCTGCCATCATCGCCATAGTGCTTCAGGCCCTGTGGGGTCTAGGTAGAAGGGCCGTGAAGGGCCCGCTGCTGGCCGCCGTGGGGGCCGCGGCCCTGGCCCTGTACCTGCTGGGGGTGAACGAGCTGGCCCTGATCTTCGCGGGGGGAGGGGTGGCGGCGGCGGCCCACGCAGGCCGGCGGGTGTGGAGCGCCCGGGCCTCCAGGCTGGCCCTGGTGCCCCTGGCCGGACCTTGGCTGAGCGTGATCCCCACCGGTGTGACACCCTTCAGCCTGTGGACCCTGTTCCTAAACTTCCTGAAGGTGGGGTCGGTGCTTTACGGCAGCGGGTACGTGCTCCTGGCCTTCCTGCGCTCGGACTTCGTGGAACGGCTGGGCTGGCTCACTGACCAGCAGCTCATCGACGCCATTGCCGTGGGGCAGTTCACGCCGGGGCCGGTGTTCACCACCGCCACCTTTGTGGGGTACCTGGTGGGCGGCTATCCGGGGGCGGTGCTGGCCACCGTGGGTATTTTCCTGCCGTCCTTCGTGTTTGTGGCCTTCCTCAGCCGCATCCTGCCCTTTGTGCGGCGCTCGCCGTGGGCTGGTGCTGCCCTGGATGGAGTGAACGTGGCCTCCCTGGGGCTGATGGCTGGGGTGACGTGGCAACTGGGTAGGGCAGCTATAGTGGACTGGTTCACCGCCCTGGTGGGCGTGGCCTCGCTGGCTCTGGTCCTCCGGACACGCATTAACTCTGCCTGGATAGTGCTGGCCGGCGCTGTGGTGGGGCTGGCTTATCACGCGGCGGTGCGGTACTTATAGGCTGGACAGCGAAGTCATGCTCTGAGTATTGGGAACACCTCGACGGAGTCTGGGCCCTCACCCTTCCTCGGGCTTTGTGCAGGGTGACCCGAGCAAGACACTTCTCCCAGTATATAACGTCGGCTGCGTCAGCATATCGCCTCACTAGCTCATCATCAAGGAAAGTATTTAACACGAGGGGAGTGTAGCAGTCGGCACGGGGGAGGTCTCGCCAGCTTCGGATGACCTGTCCCATCCCCTCATCTTTCATTGACACACCTGTAGCGTGAGGATGAGCTAGAGGCTAGCGCCACCGTGTCAACGTCATGTTAAGCATCTGCTTGGAGCGAAGACATCCCAGGAACTGCGTCATGGGGCTGACGCACCAGGTCCTTGTTCTGTGCGCGAAGCTAGGCTAGGGGCTGCGCCTTCCCTAAGACAAGGCGGTCTTGGGACGCACAAAGAGCTTGGCGGCGTCGTCCCCGTTGAGCCTGGGCGAGTCCTGGTAAAGGTAGCAGGCTGCGGCCCTTTGGGGGTCGGTCTGGAAGAGGGGCGGCGGGCTCTCCCAGCAGATGGGCATGGCGAAGGGGCACCTGGCGGCGAACTTGCAGCCCTTGTTGGCTGTCTGGGGGGTAGAGTCAGCCCGGGCCACGGCCACGTTGGCCTCGCCCCAGCGCCTGTCGGGGTTGGGGACGGGGATGGACTCCACCAGGAGCCGGGTATAGGGGTGCTTGGGGGCCTTGATCACCTGCTCCACGTTCCCCGCCTCGGTCACGGAGCCACGGTAGAGCACCACGATGTTGTCGGCGATCTGGTAGGCGGTGGTGAGGTCGTGGGTGATGTAGAGGATGGCGATGCCGTACTCCTGGTTCATCTTTCTCAGGCTGTCCAGAATGGTGGCCCGCAGGGAGGCGTCCACCATGGAGACGGGCTCATCAGCCAGGATCACCCTGGGTTTGAGTAGGAGGGCCCGGGCCACCATCACCCTCTGGCGCTGGCCGCCGGAGAGCTGGTGGGGGTAGCGGCCCAGGGTCTCCTCGGGGCGCAGGCCCACGCCCTCCAGTGCCTCCTCTATCAGGCGCCGGGTCTCGTGCCGGGACTTGGCCAGCTTGAACTTGACGGCCGGCGTGGTAAGGACGTGGTCCACTTTGTAGAAGGGGTTATACACCTCGAAGGGGTCCTGGAAGATAGTCTGGACCTCTCGGCGGAAGGTGAGCCTTTCGCGCCCCGACATGGCCTTGAGGTCCTTGCCTCGGTAGAGTATGGTGCCGGTGGTGGGGGTGATGAACCCCAGGAGGAGCCTGGCCAGGGTGGTCTTGCCGCTGCCGCTCTCCCCCGCCAGGGCGGTGATGGAGGGGGGATCGTCGTGGATGGTGAGGGAGAGGTTCTCCACGGCCACCACCTCGCCCTTGCTGAACAGTCCTCCTCCGAAGACCTTGGTGACGTTACGGGCTTCCAGCAGTGCTGCCATCTTCACATCCAGCCAAGAGATTCTAATACAGGTGACAGGCCACCCAGCGGCCTGCCTCGACTTCCTTAAGGGTTGGCACCTCGCGGCTGCAGCGCTCGAAGACCTGGGGGCACCTGGGGTGGAAGACGCAGCCTGCAGGAGGGTTGAGCAGAGAAGGGGGGAGCCCTGGTATTCCCCGGAACTGCCGCTTGCTGTCCAGGTTGGGTAGGGTGGTGATGAGGAGGCGAGTGTAGGGGTGGAGAGGCTTGCGGAAGACATCCTTGACCGGCCCCAGCTCCACCAGCCTGCCGGCGTACATGACCCCTATGGTGTCCACGAACTGGGCCATGAGCCCCATGTCGTGGCCCACCAGGATGACCGAGGCGCCCAGGTCCTGCTGTACCTGGCCCAGGGTCTCCATGACCTGGCGCTGGACCACCACGTCCAGGGCGCTGGTAGGCTCGTCGGCTATGATGACCTTGGGCTCCAGGGATATGGCGATGGCGATGCACACCCTCTGCTTCATGCCCCCGGAGAGCTCGTGGGGGTACATTCTGGCCACCCGGGGCTGCAGGCCCACCCGCTCTAGAAGATGTCCCACCTTCTCCTCCATCTCCCTCTTGGGGGTGCCGGGCAGATGGTCCTGCATGGCATCGATGAGCTGGTCCTTGATCTTGAGGACGGGGTTGAGAGAGTTCATGGCCCCCTGGGGCACCAGGGCTATCTGGGCCAGGCGGACCTTGCGCATCTCGTCCTCGGGTAGCTGGACCAGGTCCGTGTTGTGGAGGAAAATGGAGCCGGACTCGATGCGGCCCGGGGGCTTGATGAGACGCATGAGGGCGAAGGCGGTGGTGGACTTGCCGGAGCCCGATTCTCCCACCAACCCCAGTCGCTCTCCCGGGTGGAGCTGGAAGTTGACGCCGTCCACCGCCCTCACAGGCCCCCGAGGGGTGTGGTAGTACACCCGGAGGTCCTCCACCCTTAGGACAGAAGAGTTCATGCTGCTCTCCTCAGCCGTGGATTAGCCACCTCGTCCAGCCCCGCGGTGAGCATGAACAGCCCCGTGAAGAGGATGACGATGATGGCGATGGGCGGCCCCCACCACCACCACATGCCGTGGAGGAGGGCCGCATAATATATTACCCAGTAAATAGTCATACCCAGGGTGGGGGATTCGATGGGGCCCAGACCCAGGGCCTCCAGGCCGATGGAGGCCAGTATGGCCGCCGCCACGGCCCCCACGAAGCTGGCCGCGATGTAGGGCATCAGGTTGGGCATCATCTCCTTCACTATTATCTCCAGGCCGCTCATGCCATTGAGCCTGGCCACATGGACGTAGGCCCGCTCCCTCATGCTCAGCACTTGGGAGCGGATGGTCCGGGTTGGCCAAAGCCATGCTAGGGAAGATACCACCAGGGCCATCTGGTCCACCGTCAGGCCACCCCTCACGGAGACTGCTATTATAATCAAAACTAGCAGTCCGGGTACAGTCAGTAGAACGTCCACCAAGCCGCGGACAGCGGTATCCAGGGCGCCCCCATAATAGGCGGCCAGGAAGGCCAGCACGGTGCCTATGCCCACGCCCACGGCGCCGGCCAGGAGGCCAATGCGCAAGGTCAGGGCCGTCCCGGCCACCATCAGGGCCAAGATGTCCCGACCCTGCCTGTCCGTGCCCAGGGGGTAGTCCAGGGACGGGGGTCTGTTGGCGGGCACCGAGAGGGGCCGGGTCCGGGACACGTCCACAAAGATGGAGCCTATGGCCCAGAACAACACCAGGCTGGTGAGCAGGGAGAGTCCGGCCACCATCATGGGGTTGCGGCGCATGTACCGCACCACCTCCGACGCCCTGTCCTGAACGTTCTCTCTGACAGCCGTTGCCGCCACCATGGCTACGCCTTCCTGTAGGAGATACGGGGGTCCAGCAGCGGGTAGATGAAGTCCACCACCAACGTGGCGAAGGCTATGGAGACGATGAGGGTGAAAACGATCCCTTGGATTAGGAAGTAGTCGAACTCTCGTATGGCATGGTACAGGATGGTGCCGATGCCTGGGTATCCAAATACCACCTCCACCAGCACAGCGCCGGAGACCACGTGGCCCAGGGATAGGGCCAGGGAGGTGGCCTGGGGCAGGATGGCGTTTCTAAGGGCGTACTGGCCGAAGATACGGCTGCCCCGGAGGCCCTTGGCCTCGGCCAGGGTCATGAAGTCCTCGCCCTGCACTGTCACCATCATTCCCCGCATGCCCAGGGCCCAGAAGCCTATGCCTGCCAGGACTATAGAGAGGGCGGGGAGGACGGAGTGCCTGGCCGCGTCTAAGAGGAAGCTAAGGCTGGTAAGGTCGGGGACGGTGCCAGCGGAGTACCCGCCGAAGAGGGGGAGCAGCTTGGTGCGGAAGGCGAAGAAGTACAGCAGTACCAGCCCCA
>DAOUBE010000043.1:0-3370 GCA_034432835.1 Dehalococcoidia bacterium
CGTCTTCTCCTGGATATCCGTGTACTTGCTCTGGTAGAAGATGCGGTCGCCCAGCTTGGGGTAGCGATAGACCTCCACCTCGTCCCCCGCGTGCAGGTGACGGTCCAGGTTGGTCGGTATGGGGGGCAACTCATTCTCACGGCGCTTCATGACAATGGTGCTGCTGCCATCGTGAAACCAGTCCTCAGCGAAGACCTCATCCAGCCGGTCGGGCTCCCAGGGCGGCTTGCGGCCGGCGATGTAGGTGACCATGAGGGGAGGGCAGGTAACGCCACCGAACCTGGGCTTGGCCAGCTTCTCGTCCCAGTAGCGGGGGTCCTGGTCGGGTATGCCCACGGCAAACTTCCTGATAGATTCCGACTCTACTACCCCGTACATCTCCATTACCGTTGTTGTTCGCCCAATCAGGGCCTTGATTTCTGGCGTCAGTACGCTTACTTTAGGACGGCTCATCTCACTCCTTTGGGAAAATTGGCAAATCCTCCAGACTGTCTCAGTGCCTTTCCCCAAACAGGGTTAACTAACACAAATAGTCCAGGACAGGGCATAGGTCAATGGAAAGTTGTTACGACGAAGTCCATAAACTTGTAATATTCTTACAAACCTGGCCTGCCAGCAGCTTTAGGGCCAGCGGAGTTTACTTTGCAAGGAGGCCAAGATGGTCAATGGGAGAAGGCTGCCAGAACAGTCCTTTCCAGGTTCCTTGCTCGGTACTTTACTGAAACAATTGGGACTATCGCGGGAAGAGCTGGCCGAACGGATGAACTTGAGCCTTGACACGGTGAATAACTGGTGCTCCCAACGTAGCCGAATAAAGCTTCAGCACCTGAGCCGGTTGGTGAAGCTGCTAAGAGATCTGGGGGCGTCCTGCGAGCCGCTGGAAGGATTCCTTAGGGCCCAACTGCTAAAAGATGGCTTGGATGAAGACACCCTCGCCTTTTTGGCCGATACCAGTAAGCGCGAGGAAAACCAACCAGTGTATGTCCTTGGTTCCCACCTCTACAGTGGTTCCTACGAGTCAATAATTCTAGGGGTGCACGATGCTATGCAGGCTAAAGGAAAAGGCAACGTAATCTACTTAGATATTTGTGGGCGCCAGGACGTGCTAGATTTTTATTTGGACGATGTCTTAAGTGACGGAACTAGAGGCATCATCTTTGTGGGGATACGGCTGCAAGAGTATCAGGTACAGAAGTTGTTGAAGCTGGCGGCACAACTGGCTAGCCAAGGTATTCCCAGCGTCTTTGTCCCCGATGGCTTGACAGGCCCTGTGCCAGGTACAGCCATTATCAAGGTTGATGTCTATCAGGCGGCGGCCCAAGCAACCAAGTTGCTTTGGGACCAGGGACACCGGAACATTGTGGCCCTGGCCATGGCCCACTGGCTGGGTCAGCGAGCCAGGGTGCAGGGATACCAGGATACTATGGAGAGGCTGGGTGGCACACCCAACGTTATTTGGGCTTTGTCCGCGGACAGTGGTCCCAGGCCCGGGGCCGTGGCCGATAGGCCATACCTGCATGAAGCCTCGGACATGATATCGGAGGACCGAGAGGTGACAGCCATCCTTGCCCTATCGGCCTCCGCAGTCAAAGAGGTTATGAGGGCACTACACCAGAGGAACAGGCTCCCGGGGCGGGACATTGCGGTCCTGGCTCTAGGCTGCTGGGACTGGATGCATAATGTGGCGCACCCCCCTATTACCCATGTCGCGCTCCCGTACTACGAAGCCGGCTTGCAGGCGGCACACGTGCTCATTGAGATGGCAAAAGGGGGCCACCACCAGGCCCAGAGGGTCCAGACCATCCCTCTACCCAGTAGGGCCTTCCACCTTGGAGAGAGAGGGACCATGGTAAGCCTGGCCTGGGACCCTGCGGGCTGACCGTGGATACCTAGCCCCGTCCACTGGACCCTGGACCTGGGACTTTCCCCAGCCCAGGACAACCTCTGGCTGATAGCATCGCGTCGTCAGACCAGGGGCAGAGGTTTACAGGTCAGGAGAGTTTCTTGCGGAAGGACGATCTCGATGCCCTCTGGAACACTCCCACGCTACAGGTGGGCCTGTTCCAGCCGCAGCTCCTCTCATCCCTTCCCGAAGCAGCCAGGCGGTACCTCCAGCATGCCATTGCCCCTGGGACCCCGTTGGCCCACGGCGTGCGCCTCCGCATGCACGGTGAGATTAGACTTAGGGGCTGGGTGCCCTTCCAGGCAGAGCAGGTCATCCACTCTAGACGCGGCATGATCTGGAGGGCAACAACGCGGGTGAAGGGCCTGCCCGCTAGCGGCTATGACCGCATCGTCGACGGTGAGGGAGCCATGCGCTGGCGCATCCTCGGCCTCTTTCCGGTGATGACGGCCTCGGGCCCCGACGTCTCTCGCTCAGCCGCCGGCCGCTTGCGGGCCGAGTTGGTGTGGCTACCATCGTCCCTTTTACAGCCCGATGTGTCATGGAGCGCATCTGACGAGTCTCATGCCACGGCTGAATTCTCAGTGGCCAGATATACAGGCTCAGTCACCTTCGCCATAGATGGCGCGGGCCGGCTGCTCACCATCTCTTTAGACCGCTGGGGCAATCCCGACGGGCGCGAATTTCGCCTGATTCCCTTTGGGGCGATGGTGGAAGCAGAGCGCAGGTTCAACGGGTACTTAATCCCCAGCCAAGTCCGCGTTGGATGGTATTTCGGCACAGACCGGTTCGAGTCAGAGGGCGAGTTCTTCCGCTGCACGATCGACCATGCAGAATATCGATGGTAAGCCGGAGACGCTAGCTGGTACGTGGGAGGGCCCTATCTGCCCGACCTACATGGACTAGGCCGGCTTCCGTGTACGATGCAGGTGTTGCCTTGAGGGTGGATACCGGTTGTGGTCGGGGCGGGCGGATTTGAACCGCCGACCTCCTGGTCCCAAACCAGGCGCGCTAACCGCTGCGCTACGCCCCGCTGCTTAGAGTATAGCAGGCACCAAGCTCCCGCCGCCACACTGCGGGCTTTCCACTACTCTCCACAAAAGGGAAGGGGAGTCTCTGGAGACTCCCCTTCTGTGCCCTTGCGGCAGGGGCCTTAGTTTGCTCTCCTGGGCAGGCCTCTTGTCAGGACGGGGTTGGCCATCCAGATTCCCCAGCTTCCATTTACCCCACCAAGACCTCTTCCCTCCGTGGGCCTGGCAAGAGCCTACAACACGTCCTCGCCGCGCTCCCCGGTGCGGATGCGAATGGCCTCGGACACGGGGATGATGAATATCTTGCCGTCGCCAATGACCCCTGTCCTGGCCGTCTCGATGATGATGTCCACCACTCGCTGGGTATCCTGGTCCCGCACCACCGTCTCCAGCTTCACCTTGGGCAGCATGTCCACCACATGGGTGTGGAGACCCC
>DAOUBE010000044.1:0-3229 GCA_034432835.1 Dehalococcoidia bacterium
AAAAGGGTAGAGTTCATCGTCAAGAGCGATATTGTAGAGGAGCCTGACCCCGTTGGAGGTATCCGTATTAGGTACACCGGCAAGGCTACCTCGGCCGGCCAATCCGGACAGAACCAGGTGCAGCTAGAGTTCTACGTGGACTACGGCACCGGCTTCCCACCGGTCCCCGACTCTACACTTATACCTTCACCCGGGCCAACGTTGTGGAGACCCACGAGTTTAACCTGGACCAGGAAGCCATCGACTATTTCAACACCCTGCCTCTAGCGGACCGGCAGCTCCGCCTCACCATCGTCGGCACCAACACCGCCAACTTCACCCTGGATACTGACCAGATCGTCTTCATGATTACGGAGTAGCTACGGTCCGGGGCGCCTGGCTGCCAGCGCTAGGGCCATGCGGCGCTCCAGCTCCAGCCCGGCAGTCAGGGGCATCTCCATTCCCATATAGACCGCCTCCCGGGCCGCCCTGACCACCGCGGGGTCCAGGGCCGCCAGCCGCCGGGCCACGGCCTCCGCTTCCGCCAGGTGCGCACCCACCGGCACCACCGCGGTCACCAGCCCCATGTCCAGCGCCTCCCGGGCAGACAGGCGTCGTCCGGTGAGCAGAAGCTCAAGAGCCCTGGACGGCCCCAACAGCCGAGGCAGGGTCTGGGTGCCCCCGGCGGCGGGCACCATGCCCAGGCCCACCTCCGGGACACCCAGCACCGCCGTCTCGTCGGCTACGCGCAGGTCGCACAGCAGGGCCATCTCCAGGCCAGCCCCCAGGACATACCCGTGCAGGGCCGCGATCAGGGGCTTACCCACCTCAAGAAAGAGGCCCCACACATCGCGCTCCCAGCGGACCTGGCGCGCCACCGCCTGGGAGGGCGCCGTGCCAAACTCCGTCAGGTCCGCCCCGACGCAGAAGGCCCGTCCCTCCCCCCGCACCACCACCACCCTGACCTCCGGGTCGTCCCGCACAGCCTCCAGCGCCTGGTACAGCCCGTCCCGCATCTGGGTATTGTAGGCGTTGAGCTTCTCGGGCCGGTTCAGGGCTATCCAGGCGACGCCTTCCCTCTTCTCCAGGAGCACCACATCAAAGCTGCCCAAGGTCACCTCAGCGGATCCCGGTGTCTATGCTGATATCCACCACAGTGGTGCCGCCGTCCTCGATGGTGATCTGGCGGGGCACATCCTTGCTGAGCTCGATACCCTGGGTCTCGATGTCCACAATATAGGTCCCCGGCCGTAGCCAAGTCTGGTAGTAACCATCAGCTCCTATGGGGACAGCCTTATGAAGACCGTTGCTACCTGGGTGCAGGACGAGCACCCGGCGTTTGGCGAAAAGCTGAGGGTTGGGGGTGGGCGTGGGCTCGCCCAGCCTCTCCACGGGCACCAGGGGGCCTATGGTCACCCGCCCCCGCAGCAGCCCCGCGGGGCTGGTGATGCTGCGGAATATGGCGAAGGCGGTCTGTTGCTGCTGGGGGGATAGGTTGAAGCCCGCGATGGTAAGGGCCGGGCCACCCAGGTCCTCGAAGTGGACCCCCGTCAGGCCCCCCTTGCCCTCTTTGGGGCGGACAAGCTTGGCCCGGCGGCGGTCTATGGGCTCATAGGTGACCTCATAGTCAGGGTCGTTGTCGTACTCCAGAGCATCGGAGAAGGCCCCGTAGTCCAGCCCCAGGCGCACCCCGTCGCCGACGATCTCCCCCACGTAGGAGTCTATGCCTGGCAGCTCCCTGAACACCCAGCCTGGCGGCAGGCGCAGGGAGAACCACCTCTGCCCAGGCTGGCCGGCTACCTGGACCTCCCGCCAGTCCTGGGGAGGGGGTGGCGGCGGCTGGGGCAGCACCACCCGTAACTGCATGGACGAGCCGCCCTCCAGCGTCACACGGTACGTACCTGGGCCCAGGTCCTCTGGCACCAGGAACCTGCCCTCGCACCTCTCGCCGGAGCAGACCACGTTGCCTACGGGTCTCTCCCCGTTCAGAAACAGGGCGAAGGAGGGGTAGGTCTGGGAGTACTCCCCCGGCAACCTCCTTCCTCCCCCATCGGCCCAGACGTGGACCTCGCCCCCGGGGTAGGTGGAAGAGGGGGCCAGGCCCTGCAATACAGGCGACGCGGCGGAAGAACTACACCCCGCAACCACTACGAGGGATAGCAGGCTGAACAGCGCCAAACTGGATAGAAGGGCCACTGGCACCTCCGGGAAGGAACGTATCATAGAATAAGACGAGGGCAGCGGATAAAGTGTTCCCTGACCCGCGGTACCGGGGCTATTCGCCAGTGAAGGTGGGTTTTCTTTTCTCCAGCCACGCCCGTATTCCTTCCGCCCTGTCCCTGGTGCCCTGGAGCAAGATGCTAAGGTCGGCCTCCAGCCGCAGCCCCTGGCCCAGGGTCATGTCCAGGCCCTTGAGCACCGCCTCCTTGGCGTACCTGGCGGCCAGGGGCGCCTGTTCTGCCACACGGCTAGCCAGGGCCAGGGCCTCATCCAGCACCCGCCTCTGGGACACCACCTGGTTCACCAGTCCCCACCGCAGCGCCTCCTGGGCCTCCAGGAGCCGGCCCGTCAGCAGCATCTCCAGGGCCTGGGCCCTGCCCACCAGGCGGGCCAGGCGTTGGGTGCCCCCGTCCCAGGGGATGGCCCCCTGGGCCAGGTGGCCCAGGCCCAGCCTGGCCCCTTGGGCAGCTATGCGCACATCGCAGGCCAGGGCCAGCTCCAGCCCCTGGTCCAGGGCGTCACCGTTCACTGCGGCTATGACCGGCTTCTCTATACCAGCCAGAGCCGAGGCCGCGCTGTAGCGCTCCAGGAGATGGAATGTCTCCGGGGTCTCCCGGCCCCACCAGTAGGGTTCGGCCCCACAGGAGAAGGCCCTGCCCCTGCCCGTGACCACCACCACCCGCACCGAGTCATCCCGCCTCAGACGCTGGCACACCTCCTGAAGCTCTTGGACCATGGCCAGGTCAACCCGGTTCAGCAACCGGGGCCGGGCTAGGGTGACCACGGCCACCGGGCCGCGCTGGTCTATCACCAGCCTACGGTACCTCAAGGGGCCTCCTGTATCGGGCTGCTATCTCTCCATATCCTAGTGCCCACTCCTGCGCTACCCTTATACCCCATCGGGACACCCTTTATCAACTGAGCGGTGCCAGTTCAGATGGGGCACAGCCGCAGCCAGGTCCTAGGTAGGGGAGACAGGCTAGCACTTCCAGGTCGAGTTTGCTAAAACCCCCTTGACAAGGTTGGAGGG
>DAOUBE010000045.1:0-1685 GCA_034432835.1 Dehalococcoidia bacterium
AAGATGGCGGTGGATGAGGTGGAACGGGCCGTGGTGAAGCTGGGCCTCAAGGGGTTGAAGCTGCATCCGGTACACCAGGCTTTCTTCCCCAACGACCAGCGCTTCTACCCCCTCTACCAGAAGTGCTCCGACCTGGGCATCCCCGTCCTGTTCCACTCGGGCTACTCCGCGGCCGGCACCGGCATGCCTGGCGGCGGGGGCCTCAAGCTGAAGTACAGCCAGCCCATCCCCTACTTTGACGATGTGGCCGCCGATTTCCCAAACCTGACCATTATCATGGCCCACCCGGGCTGGCCCTGGGTTGACCAGCAGATCGCCGTGGCCCTCCACAAGCCCAATGTGTACATCGACCTATCGGGCTGGTCCCCCAAGTACATCCCCGAGGCCCTTGTCCGCGATGCCAATACCCGCCTGCGGGACAAGGTGCTCTTCGGATCCGACTACCCCTACCTACCGCCCGAGCGCTGGCTGAGGGAGTTCGAGGCCCTGCCCATCCGGGAGGAGGTCCGGCCCAAGATTCTACTGGAGAACGCCAAGAGGGTGCTCAAGTTGCCTTAGGCAGGGCATACCCGGCACCAGGGCATGCCCCGGCAGGGCACGCCCTGCACCCTCTTTCGGACAACAAGATGGTTCCTTGGCTTTCCCGCCCACCCGCCCTCGGTAAGTTGGGGGTACCCCCAACCCCCTCCAGAGGGACAAGGCCCCTCTGGACTCCCCTTGGCCTCCCCCCTTGATCCCCGAAGGGGTGGGTTTGAAACCCGCCCCCGCTCCTATCAGGACATGCGCTGCGCCTCGCCCTCGGGGGACACCGAGGGTGAGGGTTCCGCCAAAACCGTGGGCCTAAGCCCGCGGTATCATCTTCTTCCTCGGCCCCAGGCAGCTCAGGCTCCACACGGACACCCAACCGACTCTGCCCATCGGATGGCCGGAAGTTGTTGGCGCCAGGGTTTACCAAAGCTATAAGTAAATCAAGAAAACTAAAAGCAACTTGACTATCCCTTTAGAAACTGTAAGAGCCAGTTTAGGGGAGGGGAACCATGATGAAGAACCTGGCCATCGTAATAACCCTAGTGTGGGCCGCCGCCTGGGCCGTGGTCTTCATGTGGCCCCTGGCCTCGGTGAACCTGGCCATATTCACCCTCCTCCTCGTCCTGTCCACTCCCCTCATTGTTGGACTGCTGGTCAGCACCCAGTAGGGCCAACGGAAGTTGGCACCCTCCTGCCCAGGCATCCCCCAGCTCCCACGCTAACTGGAGCTAGGCCTGTGCCGCGACCAGCAGGAAGTACGGCCGGTGTACTCCATCGGCCAGGTCGGGCTGCTCCCTTGTAGCCCTCAAAAAACTCCGCATTATCATAGATGTTCTGAGGCATTCTGCACCCCTGAGAGGTTCGTTACCCTATGATGTCGTGATGGGTTGAGGCGGCTTCGGGTGGCCGGCTGTGGGGGTGAGGAGGTACTGTAGGTGCTTTCGATGGGAGGAGAGACTGGTCGGGGCGGCCAGATTTGAACTGGCGACCCCCTGCACCCCATGCAGGTGCGCTAGCCGGGCTGCGCCACGCCCCGACCACCAGTAGGATAGCATACCAGCGTATCTGCATCAACTGTTTGTACTGGTTCAGTACATATGAGACAGTCGGGCTATTTTAGGGACCAGTTCTGGGTGGTGCTTAGTAAGATACTGGGC
>DAOUBE010000046.1:0-4028 GCA_034432835.1 Dehalococcoidia bacterium
TCGGACTTAGCACTCGATGGCATCGAGTGCTAAACCTCAGAGCAGGAGCAGGTTCAGAGAAAGGAGGCAACATTGGCTAACTTCACTCCTTTGGGCGACCGAGTAGTCCTCAAACCCCTGGAGCGGGAGGAGCGCACCAAGAGCGGCATCGTTCTTCCCGACACGGCTAAAGAGAAGCCCCAGGAAGGGGAGGTCATCGCCGTGGGGCCCGGTCGTGTCACCGACGAGGGGAAGCGCATTCCCCTGGAGCTGAAGGTGGGGGACCGGGTCATATACTCCAAGTACGCCGGCACCGAGTACAAGAACGGCGACCAGGAGTACCTGATAGTCCGCGAGAGCGACATCCTGGCCAAGATTTCTGAGTAGGGAGGACGCACATGCCAGCGAAGCAGATAAGTTTCTCCGAAGAGGCACGAGCCGCCCTGAAGAGGGGCGTGGACACCCTGGCCAATACTGTTAAGGTCACCCTGGGCCCCAGGGGACGCAACGTTATCCTGGACAAGAAGTTCGGCCCGCCCCAGGTCTGCAGCGACGGCGTGACCATCGCCAAGGAGATCGAGCTGCCAGACCCCTTCGAGAACATGGGCGCCCAGCTCACCAAGGAGGCCGCCAGCAAGACCAACGACGTGGCCGGTGACGGCACCACCACCTCCGTGGTCCTGGCCCAGGCCCTGATCAACGAGGGCTTCAAGAACGTGGCCGCCGGCGCCAACCCCCTGGCCCTCAAGCGCGGTATCGAGCGCGGCGTGGCTGCCGTGGTGGAGGAGCTCAAGAAGATGGCCCGCCCCGTCTCCGAGAAGAAGGACATCGCCAAGGTGGCCTCTCTCTCCGCCCACGAGAATGAGATCGGCAACCTCATCGCCGAGGTCATGGAGAAGGTGGGCAAGGACGGCGTCATCACCGTCGAGGAGTCCAAGGGCCTCAACTACGAGGTCGAGTACGTCGAAGGCATGCAGTTCGACCGCGGCTACATCTCCCCTTACTTCATCACCAACGCCGAGCGCATGGAGGTGGAGATCAACGATCCCTACATCATCATTACCGATAAGAAGGTCTCCGCCGTGGCCGACATCCTGCCCGCCCTGGAGAAGCTGCTCCAGATGGGCAAGAAGGACGTGGTCCTCATCGCCGAGGACGTGGAGGGCGAGGCCCTGGCTACCCTGGTGGTCAACAAGCTGCGCGGCACCCTGAACTGCCTGGCCGTCAAGGCCCCGGGCTTCGGCGACCGCCGCAAGGCCATGCTCCAGGATATCGCCATCCTCACCGGCGGACAGGTGATCAGCGAGGAGACCGGCCGCAAGCTGGACTCCATCACCATCAACGACATGGGCCGCGCCCGCAAGGTAGTGGCCAACAAGGACGAGACCACCATCGTGGAGGGCCGCGGCTCTGACGCCGACATCCAGGCCCGCATCAAGCAGATCAAGGCCCAGATAGAGGAGACCACCTCCGAGTTCGACAAGGAGAAGCTCCAGGAGCGCCTGGCCAAGCTGGCCGGCGGCGTGGCCGTCATCAAGGTCGGCGCCGCTACCGAGGTGGAGCTCAAGGAGAAGAAGGGCCGCGTGGAGGACGCCCTGTCGGCCACCCGGGCCGCTGTGGAAGAGGGCGTGGTCCCGGGTGGTGGAGTCGCCCTGGTCAGGGCCCTCAAGGCCCTGGACAAGCTGGAGAAGGAGCTCTCCGGCGATGAGCTGACCGGTGTCCACATACTGCGGAAGGCCATGGAGGAGCCCCTGCGCCTCATCGTCCACAACGCCGGCGCCGAAGGCTCCGTGGTGCTGGAGGAGGTCAAGAAGCACATCGGTGACTGGGGCTATGATGCCGAGACCGGCACCTACGGCTCCCTGTTCGAGAAGGGTATCATGGACCCGGCCAAGGTGACCCGCACCGCCCTGGAGAACGCCGCCAGCGTGGCTACCATGGTGCTGACCACCGAGGCCAACATCACCGAGATCCCGGAGAAGGAGAAGACCCCGCCCGCTCCTCCCATGGACTACTAGTCCCAGGAGCCATGGCAGGGTCGCAGGCCTCCCTGAGCTGGTCAGGGAGGCCTGTCTTTTTGTGCGCCACCGTACTTGAACCTCCACCTGTCCCTGCTAGAATACGAAATCAAAGCACCCGGAATGAACTGCGGGTAGTGAGAAGAGAGCTATAACCAGCCCTTGCAGAGAGCCTCCGTTCCTTCCCAGGAAAGCATGGAGCTGGACTAGGAAGAGGGTACTGCATGCGCTTCAGGCCCAAGTTCGATTGGTGGCAGATGCTCATAGTGGCCGGGACACCCATAGCCGTCATCGTCATAGCAGCCGTCAGCCTTCGGCCCGTGGGTCTTCAGGCCCTGGCCCTAGCCATAGGCACCGTAATGCTCTGGGGCGTCCTCAGCACCCATTACCAGGTCAAGGACGACGCCTTGGTGGTAGCCTCGGGCCCCTTCCGCATACGCTACCCCTGGAATAGGATCCGCCGCGTCCGCAAGGGCGGGTGGTGGGCCCAGGTCTCCTCCTTCCGGGAGCCCAGGCTCCGCATGGCCTTCTCCACCGATAACCTGATCCTGGAGTTTGGCGACGGCCGGGCTACCCGGCGGGTGGTGGTCAGCCCGGAGCGCAAGGACCAGTTCCTGAGAGAGGTCTTGTCTAGAGCCCCAGGCGTGGTGCTGGAGGGCCTGTGAAGAGCAAGCTCATGGACAGCGCCGCCCAGGCCGTGGCCGATATCCCCGACGGCGCCCGGGTGATGATAGGCGGCTTCGGCGGGGTGGGCGGCATGCCCCACCTGCTCATCCTGGCCCTGCGGGACCACGGCGCCCGGGGCCTGACCATCATCTCCAACACCGCGGGCATCATCAGCGCGGCGGGCTTCGGCACGCCGCCGGGCAAGCGCGCCTTCGACCACGGCCTGCTCATAGACAACGGCCAAGTGAAAAAGGTCATCGCCTCCTTCCCCGTTTCCGGCTCCCCCTCCCGCCCCAACGCCTTTGAGCGGGCCTTCCGCCGCGGAGAGGTGGAGCTGGAGCTGGTGCCACAGGGCACCCTAGCCGAGCGCATCCGGGCGGGAGGGGCTGGCATCGCCGCCTTCTACACGCCCACCGGCGCGGGTACTGTCATCGCCCAAGGGAAGGAGACCCGGGTCTTCGACGGTCGGGAGTACCTGCTGGAGCACGCCCTGAAGGCCGACTTCGCCCTGGTCCGCGCCTGGAAGGCCGACACCCTGGGCAACCTGGTCTATCGGGGCACTTCCCGCACCATGAACCCCCTCATGGCCATGGCCGCCCGCGTCACCATCGCCGAGGTGGACCAGGTGGTGGAGCCGGGCGGGCTGGACCCCGAGCGGGTTGACACGCCCGGCATCTTCGTTGACCGCATCGTCCAGCGTCCGGAGGGGTTCACGCCGTATGTATAGACAACCTTCCCTCCCTCTTGACAGGACGCACCCTGCACCCTCTTTCAGGCGCCCAACACGGTGTGTTGGCTTCCCCCATCCACCCGCCCTCGATGCGTCCAGGGGATTCTCCTCTGCTACCCCTAGCAGAGTGGGATACCCCCTCTGCAATCCCGCTGGTCTCACCCCCACCCCCGTCTCCATCTGGAAAGGCTTGCTACACGACAGTTTTTATGAAGGGACCCAGCCTGTCAGGGCCGGCCGTTGCTTCATAGGAGTGCCCCGCAGCTACATGGTTCCGAGGAAGAGTCATTGTGAGGGAGGGGAGCAACCGAAGAATCTGGTGTCAGTGGCCCCACCCCACCACATTCTGAGCCGAGGGCCCAGTATGACAGGGCTTTGTTGAAGTCCCGGAAAAGTCCCGGAAGGGTAGCCCCCAACTAGGGGAACCCCTCCACTCCAACGAATATTAGGAGTACGGGGGAGGGCCTCCCTCATAACAGGGCGGTGTGCTAGGTGGGAATCCCCAGGGTACGGGGACACAGCCTCTGAGGAAGTCCCCCTCGTCCCATCGGAGAATCCCAGGGGTGCAGGGGACTGTGTCCCCGGCTAGGGGTATCAGGGGAGAATCCCCTGAACTTTACATTCCCCCCTTCTCC
>DAOUBE010000047.1:0-3399 GCA_034432835.1 Dehalococcoidia bacterium
GCACGAGCGCGACACTGGTTCCGCAGAGGTCACCATAGCCCTTCTCACTGAGCGCATCAGAGAGGTTACGGACCACCTCAGGACCCACCGCAAGGACTTCCACAGCAGGCGCGGGCTGATCAAACTGGTAGGCCAGCGTAGCCGTTTGCTGAAGTACCTGGCCCGTGAGGACGTGGACCGTTACAGGGCTCTCATCGCGAGACTGGGACTCAGAAAGTAGCACCCTTTCCGGGTGCTACTTTTTTGTCGCTACTCCCCCGCGAGCATTCGCATCTGCGCTCTATTCAGTCTGCAGGAGGATTCCTCATTTCCCATGATTTACAAAGTTGAGCAAGAAATAGCTGGGCGGACCCTTACCATCGAGACAGGCAAGCTGGCCGTGCAGGCCAACGGGGCTGTCCGAGTCAGTTACGGAGAGACAGTGCTGCTGGTGACCGCCTGTATGTCTCCAGCCCCCAGGGAGGGGGTGGATTTCCTCCCCCTCACCGTGGACTTTGAGGAGCGGCTTTACGCCGCCGGCAAAATCCCCGGGAGCTTCTTCCGCAGGGAGGGCCGTCCCAGCCAGGAGGCTATCCTGGCTGGCCGGCTGACCGACCGCCCCATCCGCCCCCTGTTCCCCAAGGGCTTCCGCAACGACGTCCAGGTCATCGCCACGGTGCTCTCCGCCGACCAGGAGAACTCTCCGGAGCCTCTAGCCATTGTGGGTGCGGCGGCCGCCCTGTGCATCTCTGAGATACCCTTCGATACCCCCGTAGGCGCCTGCCGCGTCGGCTACCTCAACGGGGAGTACATCATCAACCCCACATATGCCCAAAGCAACCAGAGCCAGTTGAACATGGTGGTGGCCAGCACCCGGGACGCCATTTTGATGGTGGAGGCCGGGGCTAACGAGGTGCCCGAGGAGGTGGTCCTGGAGGGGATGCGCCGCGCCCAGCAAGCCAACAACCAGGTCATCCAGATGATTGAAGAGCTGGTCCGAATGGTCGGCAAGCCCAAGGTCCAGTTCACCCCTCCCGCCGGTGAAGAGGAGGTGGAGAAGGCGGTCAGGGAGGCCGCCATGTCCAGGATTCAGGAGATCCTGGAGCACAGCGGCGTGAAGACGGAGCGGGAGGCCGCCCTGAGCCAGCTAGAGACCGAGCTGCGGGAGAGGTTCACCGACCAGTTCACCCCCGAGGCCGTGTCGGCCGCCTTCCAGTCCCTGCTCAAGGAGTTGGTGCGGACCCGCATCCTCCGGGACAAGGTCCGCCCCGACGGCCGCGACCCGGAGACCATCCGCCCCATTACCTGTGAGGTGGGCGTCCTGCCCAGGACCCACGGCTCTGGTATCTTCACCCGGGGCCTAACCCAGGTCCTGAGCATTGTCACCCTGGGGTCCATGGGTATGGAGCAGACCCTGGACACCCTCAGCCCCGACGAGACCAAGCGCTTCATGCACCACTACAACTTCCCGCCCTACTCCACGGGCGAGGTGAAGCGCATAGGCAGCCCGGGCCGGCGTGAGGTGGGCCACGGCGCCCTGGCCGAGCGGGCCCTGCTGCCCGTCATACCCCCCGAGGAGACCTTCCCCTACACCGTGCGCATCGTCTCCGAGGTGCTCAGCTCCAACGGCAGCACCTCCATGGCCAGCGTGTGCGGCAGCACCCTGGCCCTTATGGACGCCGGCGTCCCCATTAAGAAGCCTGTGGGTGGCGTGGCCATGGGCTTGGTGATGGGCGAGGACGGTAACTACACCATCCTGACAGACATCGAAGGCATAGAGGACCAGCTAGGGGACATGGACTTCAAGGTGGCCGGGACGGACCAGGGAGTCACCGCCGTCCAGATGGACATAAAGGTGAAGGGCCTGACCTTCGATATCCTAAGCAAAGCCCTGGAGCAGGCCCGGCGAGCACGCCTCTTCATCCTGGATAAGATGGCCCAGACCATCTCGGCCCCCAGGCCTCAGCTTAGCCGCTACGCCCCCAAAATGTTCCGCATGGTCATCCCTGTGGACAAGATAGGGGCGGTGATAGGCAGCGGCGGCAGGACCATCCGATCCATCATCGAGGAGACGGGGGCCACCATTGACATCGAAGACGACGGCACCGTCATCGTCGGCTCCACCGACGAGACCAAGGCCCGCATGGCCATGGGCAAGATCGAAGCCCTGACCCGGGAGCTGGCTGTGGGCGACATTTTCACTGGCAGGGTTACCAGGGTGACCAACTTCGGCGCCTTCGTGGAGTTGCTCCCCGGCCGAGAGGGCCTGGTGAGAAACGCTGAGCTGGGAGACCTGGAGGATGGCATCAAGGTTGGCCAGGAGATCTCCGTAATGGTGACGGAGATCGATTCCCTGGGAAGGGTGAACCTCTCCCGCAAGGCCCTGTTCAGGGGCGGCCCGGAGGAGGAGGGCGCCGCCCCAAGCCAGCCCCGGCGGCCTGGCCCTCCCCCCGGAGGGTTCAGGCAGCGCCCCGCACCCTACAGAGGCGGTGACCGAGGGCCCGGCCCTCGCCGCGAAGGGCGTCCGCCCGGGCCAGGCGGTGGGCCAGGCAGGTTCGGCTCGGCCGGCGGCGGGTTCCCCAGGCGCCCCGGGCCGGGTAGGCCACAGCCTTAAGCTGGACAGTAGTCCCGAATTACCATATCATGCCCCTGCGGGTGACATGGACGCCGGCTAACTTCGGTGGCCTCCATGCTACCCGGAGCGTCTCCCCGCGGGAGACGGCACCCAGGATGTTTCCAGGGGCAAGGAAGGTCTGGTAGTTCGGGACATTCTGTTTCTGGAGGGCGCTCTCATGAGTACCACCAAGGTGGTTGTGCACGGCATCACCGGAAAGATGGGCCGCGAGGTCCTAGCGGCGGTCAGCCGCACCCCAGGGATGGAGGTGGTGGGAGGGGTCTCACGGCACCCCCAGCAGGGCAGCCTGCCCCTCCCCGGCGGCAACGGCACCATCCCCGTCTCCTCCAACCTGGGGGAGCTCCTGCGCCAGACCAGGCCCAACGTGCTGGTGGACTTCACCAACGCCGAGGCATGCATGGCGGCGGTCCCCGTGGCGGCGGGGCAGGGGGTCCACCTGGTCATCGGCACCAGCGGGCTCAGCGAGGCCAATCTCCAGGAGATAGACCGCACGGCCCGAGAGAACGGGGTGGGGGCCATCGTGGCGCCCAACTTCGCCCTGGGCGCGGTGCTCATGCTCCACCTGGCCAAGGTGGCCGCGCCCTTCTTCGACTACGTGGACATCATCGAGATGCACCACGAGACCAAGATCGACGCACCCTCGGGAACGGCTCTGGCCACGGCCAAGCTGATCACCCAGGGCCGGCAGTACAAGCGCAACGTGCCCCAGAAAGAGACCCTGCCAGGCACTCGCGGCGGCGAGTATAGCGGCGTCACCATCCACAGCGTCCGCCTGCCTGGCCGCA
>DAOUBE010000048.1:0-2942 GCA_034432835.1 Dehalococcoidia bacterium
GCCACCTCCTTTCTGGTCTATTCTCACCCAGAAGTGTGGCCCCTTCTGCTTCTACTTTTCCACGCCTACTGTCTCATATCTATCTGAACTTTTTCACGCCGCCCCCACGGCCCCGCCTTTCGCCCCCGCCTCCTGCGGCATATAATGTGGCCGTCCACTCACAAGGGGAGGTTAGACCGCTTGAAGATCGAAGCCATTGACTTCTACTACCTGGCCATGCCCGAGATCCAGGAGATCTCCGACAGCAGCCAGAACGTTCTGCTGGTGCGCATACAGGCGGGCCAGTACGTCGGCTGGGGAGAGGCCGAGGGTTCGCCTCTGGCCAACATCACCGCCGGGGTCTGCCCCAAGTCCCATGTCGCCCTCCACTCCGTCAGCGAGTCCGTCCTGGGGCAGAAGGTGGACGACGTCCAAGACATCCAGCGCATCAACGACCTGGTCCGGGAGCGCAGCCTGTGGCTGCTCCAGGCCGACCATGCCCTGTCAGGGGTGGACATCGCCCTGTGGGACCTGCTGGGCAAGCGCCTGAGCGAGCCCGTGTACCGGCTCCTGGGCTACCAGCGGGCCTACCCCAAGATTCCCTACGCCTCCCAGCTCTTCGGCGACACGCCTCAGGAGACCTACCAGAAGGCCAGGCGAGTCCAGGCCGAGGGCTACCGCGCCACCAAGTTCGGCTGGGGCCCCTTCGGAAAGACCACCCCCGAGGCCGACCGTGAGCACCTAATGGCCGCCCGTGAGGGCCTGGGCCCCGAGGGTATCCTGCTCATCGATGCCGGTACCGTGTGGAAGGATGACCTGGCCGCCGCCGAGAAGCGCCTGGATGCCCTAAAGGAGGCCCGGGCCACATGGCTGGAGGAGCCTTTCTACTCGGGCGCCCTCAAGCAGTACAAGAAGCTCTCGGCCAGGGCTAGCCCGGTGAAGCTGGCCGGCGGCGAGGGCTGCCACAACTTCTACCAGGCCCAGCACATGATCGACTACGGCGGCGTCGGCTTCATACAGATCGATGCCTGCGCCATCGGCGGCATCACCGTGGCCAAGGCCGTGGCCGACTACGCCCGCCGCAGGCGCGTCTCCTACGTCAACCACACCTTCTCTACCCACGTGGGCCTCTCGGCCTCCATGCAGCCCTTCGCGGGGTCCGAGAAGGATACCCTGTGCGAGTACCCAGTGGAGCAGAAGCCCGTCTCCTACCAACTGGTGGTGGACCGTATCCAGCGCGACGCCCAGGGCATGGTCCGGGCCCCCGAAAAGCCCGGCCTGGGCGTCACCCCTAACCCCGACACCATGAAGAGGTACCTGGTGGACGCCGAAATCAGGGTTAGGGGAGAGGTGCTGTACAAAACACCTCCGGTCAAGGCCTGAGCCGCCAGCCTGGCCCCGCCACCAAGGCAGGCCGCGCTGCCCCAGAACTCCCCCTCAGGGGCGCTGGAGGCTCCGCCCCCCGCCGGCGGCAATACCCAGGGGGATTGGAAATCCCCTGGGGACTTAGTCCCCCTTGGGATAACGTGGGGTGCCCCCTGAAGACATACCGAGGGCGAGCGGGTCAGGCAGGTCCCATCTTGCTGCCCGAAAAGGGGTGCAGGTACACCCTGCCTCTGCTCCCTCCCTTGAAGCTACCTTAAGCCTCTGCTACACTGGCCTGTGGCTTTTCAGGAGGTTGCCATGCCTCTCAGCCGAGAAGAGATAATCCACCTGGGCACCTTGGCCCGCATTGGCCTCACCGAAGAGGAGATCCAGCGGCTCCAGGGCCAGCTCTCCAACATCTTGGAGCAGTTTCAAGTCCTCCAGGAGGTCAACACCCAAGGCGTGGAGCCCACGGGTCACTCCGTGGCCTTGGAGAGCGTCATGCGGCCGGACGAGCCCAAGCCCAGCATGCCCGTAGAAGATGTCCTGGCCAACGCCCCCCGCCGTGAGGACAACCTCTTCCGCGTCAAGGTAGTGCTGGAGGAATAGTCGGTGCCCGGTGGTGTCCCCCTGCATAGGCTTGGAACGCTCTCTACCCCTAGATGGGTTCGACAAGCGGGAGCTTGGGAATATGGCCAGCCTGAAAGAAGGGGGGCGCTCTACGCGCGCCTCAGCCAGCGGACCAGCCCAGGCAAAAGGAGCCTGTCTTGCCTGAACTGTACCAGCTAACCATACAACAAGCCAGCCAGCTCCTGGCCCGCCGCGAGGTCAGCTCCGTTGAGCTGACCCAAGCCTGCCTGGAGCGAATCCAGCAGGTAGAGGAGCGGGTCAAGGCCTTTGTCACCCTCACCCCAGACCTGGCCCTGGAGCAGGCCCGGGCCACCGATCAGCGCATCGCCCGGGGCGACGCCACACCCCTTACGGGTATCCCCATGCAGCTCAAGGACGTCATCTGCACCAGAGGGGTCCGCACCACCTGCTCCTCTCGCATGCTGGAGAGCTTCATCCCGCCCTACAACGCCACCGTGGCCCAGCGCCTGGCCGACCACGGCGCCGTCCTCCTGGGCAAGGGCAACATGGACGAGTTCGCCATGGGCTCCTCCACCGAGAACTCGGCCTTCTTCCCCACCCACAACCCCTGGGACCTGGAGCGTGTTCCCGGCGGCAGCAGCGGAGGCAGCGCCGCCGCCGTGGCCGCCGGGGAGGCCATCTACTCCCTGGGCTCCGACACCGGCGGCAGCGTGCGTCAGCCCGCCGCCCTGTGTGGCGTCGTGGGCCTGAAGCCCACCTATGGTCTGGTCAGCCGCTATGGCCTCATCGCCTTCGCCTCCTCCCTGGACCAGATAGGCCCCCTGACCAGGGACGTCACCGACTGCGCCTTAGTGCTCAACGCCATCGCCGGCCACGACCCCTGCGACTCCACCTCCATCCCCATCCAACCCCCCGACTACACCCGCTCCCTCCAGACCGGCCTCAAGGGTCTACGCTTGGGCGTCCCTGTGGAGTACTTCGCCCAGGGCGTGGAGCCAGGCGTCCGC
>DAOUBE010000049.1:0-2166 GCA_034432835.1 Dehalococcoidia bacterium
ATAGACCAGTACTTTGACGAAAAGCAGAACGTGGATATGGCCTATAACGTGTACCGCTGTGCCTACGACGCTGGGGTACGCCGCGTTGTCATGGCCAGCTCCAACCACGCCGCCGACTGGTACGAGCACAACCTCATCCATGAACACATGATGGAGGTGTTGGACCCTTACACCCTACCACTGTCGGACAATTTCTACGGGTGGTCCAAGGCCACCTATGAGCACCTGGGGTTCCTCTTTGCCTGCGGAATCTTCGGACGGAAGCTGGAAGTGGTGCTCATCCGCATAGGCGCGCCCAGGGAGATCGACGTGGCCCGGTTCCAGGACAACCCCAAGGAGTATAAGCGGGACCTGGGCGCCCACATCAGCCAGCGAGACCTCTGCCAGCTTGTCACCCGTGCCATCGAAACGCCCAGAATAGACAACGAGCCGGGGGTACCATGGGAGGGGGTGCCGTGGCTGGTGGTGTACGGTATCAGCGGTAACACCCGCGCCTTCTGGTCCCTCACCAATGCCCGCAAGGTGCTGGGCTACCATCCCGAGGATGATACCGAGGTGAAGTACGCCAAGGATATCTTTGGGTTCCTGACCGGCCCCGGCGGCAAGGGGGGTGTAGGCAAGGTTGGGTTGTAGTCCAGGCCCTGACAAAGGGGGCCTGAGACCCCCTTTTCTCCCACCAGGGCTCGGCAGGGCGCGCCCTGCACCCATATGACACGCACCGCAGACGGCTTGTCGATCCTTCCACCCACCCGCCCTCGGGGAGTTCTTCTAGGGCCCCTAGCGAGGGATACTGCCCTCCGCCCTCACATCTAGGTCCCGGCGGTAGCGGGGTCAGTCCCAGGGAAAGGCAAGGGTGGGCTGGTTGGCGTAGCGTCTCATCATGATCTCCAGCCGGCTGCCCGAGCCAGGGGCCAGGTGGACCGTGAGGTGGGGCCCGTCTATCTGCACTGCCCTGCCTTCGGACTGGGCGCTAAGGAGCTGGTGCTCCCCGTAGGCGCCGCCCTGGAGAATGACCGTCCGCTTCTTGAGCGGGCTTGTGTTCACCAGGGTTACAGTCACCTGGTCGGCGGTCATGCCCTCCACCAGGGCGGCCACATCCTCGGGAATCCCGGCGCGGCGCCGCTCCGGATCAAAGTAGCGCAGGCGGCAGTGCAGGGGGTAGCCGACGCGTCCGGTGGGCAGGCCGCCCAGCATGAGCTGCACCAGAGCATCGGTGGTGGCGGGGTTCTTGTCGTTGGGGTCGTCGGACATGCGCGTGTCAGGGGTGGAGTGGTCCTTGTGCATCTCCTCGATTTTCTTGCGCAGCCGGTCGAAGTCATGCTGAAGGGCCTGGACGGGATAGTCCGGCGCCTTGCCCTCCAGGAAGGCCAGCCAGCGGTCCTGGGCCACCCGCCTCCGGTCCTCGGGCATCATCGTCCAGTAATAGGTCTCCTGGGCGCCGGCGGAGAAAGGCTCCGGTCGGTACTCGTACCACCCCTGGTCCCCATACATGTGAGGGTAGAGGGTCTGGCCGTTGACCACCTTTTTGTTGGAGTTGACCTTATCGATCATCTGGCCCCAGAGCTGAACGTACTGGAGGTCGCCGGTCACCAGCAGGGCGTTGGCGAAGCCATAGTGGGACCGGGTATAAAAGGAGGGGCGGTGGGCCAGTTGGCCCGTCTGGGGGACGATGACGGTGAAGCCCCAGCCGTACACACCCCCCCACCACCGGCCCTCGCAGGCGCCGCCGATGGTGCCGTCCAGCCCGATGTTGGTGGGGACGATGCCGCCGTTGGCCCGGGTCCGCTCCACCCAGGCGTCCACGTACTCCAGGAGCCAGTTCTTGTACTTGGGGTCGCCCGTCAGGGCGTAGGCGTTAAAGGCCAGGGTGGTGGCGCCCAGGTTCAGGGGATGGTCCCCTACGGTATCGGTATAGTCGCGGAAGTGCTCCAGAAACTCTTGGTAGTTGCGCTCGCCGTGAAGGGGACTGAAGCGCCCCTCCACCTCGATGGGGTCGCCCGCCCAGTCCAAGGCGGTGGCCTTGCGCATGAGAGGGCCACGGCTGCCGTTGAACATGCTACGGATGATGCGGTGCTGGGGGTCGTAGTTGGGGGCCTGGGGGTCCTCGTTCATATAGAAGCCGGCGTACCGCCTGGTGCGGGCCTGGAAGTTCGGGTCGTGGGGGTC
>DAOUBE010000050.1:0-11217 GCA_034432835.1 Dehalococcoidia bacterium
TACAACACCCCAGCCCAGTATCTTACTAAGCACCACCCAGAACTGGTCCCTAAAATAGCCCGACTGTCTCATATGTACTGAACCAGTACACGTTATTGACAAGCAGGTATCTGCATGGTATAAGTTTAGGACTCCAGTTACCCCTACGATTCAGGCACTATCAGTACGTCTGTGCGTCTGGTCTGGTGCGTGGATGAAGCGGCGACTGGAAGAGACCAGCCGTCATGCGGCACAGCATCCGCCTCTGCCACCTCGTCCCCCGGGGAAGGCCTCTGCGGTGGGTAGGATTACGCCAGCTTGACGGCATAAGCCCGTAGGGTGGCGGTGTGGCATCGCCCCCGGCGTGGCGGCGGAGGGACGGGTCTTTGCGAGTATTGATCGTGTCAAGAGGGGTGCGTCCTATTACCTCGGATCTGGCCGGCGGGGCTGAGCACGTCCTATTAAACCATGCCCGAAGCCTGGCAGCACTAGGTCACGAAGTGCATCTGGTATCCGATTGTGACAAGGCCCTGGTCGATGGTCCCTCCATCGTGGTACACCCCGTCGGGGTGCCCCGAAGGCTGGGGACCTACCTCCGCCGCTCTGGCTTCTACCTTTGGATAGTGCTCCACCTCCTGGGCAACCTGCTGGCCTTCTGGCGCGGTTACCAAGCCCTGCGCTCTTCCCAGAAGCCCTTCGACGTGGTCCACTGTCACGGCAACCTGTCGGGGCTTCTCCTCACCCTGTTCTGCAAGTCCACCCCCATCGTTTACACGGAGCACGACTCGACGCCCTGGGCATGTCAGTACCCCTCCCTCATTGAGAGGACAGTCCGCAAGCTGGTCTATCGGGCCTTCAATGTGCCTCTGTTCAAAAGGGCTGACCGGACCATCGTCCTGTACGCCGAGCAGAAGGAGGAGCTGCAGAGGCGCTGGGGCATACCGCCCGAGAGGGTGTTCGTGGCCCCCAACGGCATCGATGACATCTTCCTCGCCCCAGCCACCAGTAACGGCACCGCGGCCAACGGCAATGCCCCCCTGCCGGCCAAGGGCTACTGCATGTTTGTAGGCCGGCTGGAGCCTCGGAAGGGGGTCGAATCCCTCCTCCACGCCCTGGCCAATTCCTCCATCCCTTGCCTTATAGTAGGTGATGGCCCCGACCGCAAGCGGCTGATGGACCTCTCCTCCAAGCTGCACCTGACCTCACGGGTAGTATTCACTGGAGCCGTCAACCGCAGTGACCTGACGGACTACTACCGCCATGCCTCCTTCCTGGTACTCCCCTCCCTATCGGAGGCCTTTCCCCTGACCGCCCTAGAGGCCATGGCTTCGGGCATTCCTGTCCTGGCATCCCGGGTGGGGGTCCTCCCCGACCTGATAGAGCCCCACCAGTGCGGACTGGTGTTCACCCCCGGCCAGACAGCCGAGCTGTCCCAAAGGATACGGACGCTGGCCAGCGACCCTGATCTGGCGCGGCGCATGGGCCACAACGGGCGAGAGACGGTACTTCGCAAGTTCACCTGGAGCGCGGTGGTCCTGGAGCTGGTCCGCCTCTACCAGGGCCTCGCCAGGCCCCAGGCAGGGGGGAACGGCAGCTCTCCAAGGGCCGGTGCCTAGCCCCCCGGCGGGACGTTGCCTGGCAACCGCCGCAGGATGCGCCGCTGGGACAGCCACAGGAGGACGCCGTGGCGCCGCGGCCACGCCAAGACGCCCAGGACCCCGGCCAGGGCCAGCCCCGACGCCACCAGTCCCCACTGGTAGGCCCGCTGGGGAGTGTAGATCACCCGCAGCTCCGCCACAGCCGCCCCCCCGGCTCTGGAGGGCACCCAGAACCCGTTAAGGGCGCCAAACACCGGTACGTGGGCCAGGGGCTGGCCGTCCAGGCGCGCTTCCCAGCCTTCGTCGAAGGCCTCCTGGAAGACCAGCAGCCCGCCTCCACCGGGGGCCACCTCCCCGCGGTAGGACGTGGCGCTCTGCCGCGCCGCCACCGCACTGGGCACACCAGGTTGTCCCAGAAGGATGTCCATCAGGGCGGCGTCCCGGGGCGTGCCCGTCACCTCCACCAGCACCACCGCCCTCACCTCGGCCTCGGGGCCGTGGACGCCGGCGAAAACGTCCACGGTGCTGCCGTTAAGCTCCAGGGGCTGGCTGACGAACCACACACTGCCTGACCGGCCGGCCCCCAGGGGCACCCCCTCGGGGAGCCTCTCGAACTTGGGATACAGCCTGGAGTTGCCGTCGTGGACCGATGCCATGGCGAAGGGCGCGTCCACCCCGGAGGCACCCACCAGCAGGCGGTAGGTGCCCGGCACCAGTCCCCTCATACGGGTGCTGTAGCCTTGGGTGTCAGGGAACAGGCCGAACTCGTCCCGCCCCAGGGCCGGAAGCCTGGAGGCCACCTCTGGCAGGTGAAACCCGGTCTGGGCTAGCAGCGCCCTCAACTGGGGTGGTTCGCGGTCCGCCGCCACCCCCACCTGGCTCACCAGCACCCCCGGCTCCTGGGCCGACGCCACCACAGGCCCCGCCTCACTGATGCCGCGGTGCTGCGCCTCTAGGACCTTGGAGCCGTCCACATAGACCTGAAAGAGGTCATCGGAGGCCACTAACCTGAGTCGGGCGTCCGGCCCCAACTCCGGCACCTGGGCCTCCCCCAGGGTCGTCCTGCTGGCACCCTGCTGCCTGGACAGGCTGACCCGCCCCGTGGCTCCGTCTATGCCCAGCTCGTAGTAGTTGGCGGAGTTTTGAACGCGGAAACGCAGGCTAGTGTTGGGAAGGTGGCCTGAGCCCTCAGGTGCACTCAGGAGCGCCTCCAGGACAAAGTTGCGCACTCTGGGCAGGAGCTGGACAGGCTCCAGGGCAACCAGGGAGTGGGGCAGGGCGTAGGGGCGGGCCAGGGCCCGGAAACCGCTGGCGCTGAGGTCCGAAAGGTACAGTAGAGGCGGCCTTTCTGAGACTGCCCCCTCACCACCCATCACCGCCGTCAGGTCGTGGACTACGCTGGCGTCCAGGGCCACGAAGGCCGCTCCCCGCAGGAACTGGCCGCGAATGTCCGGTGGCAGGTCGGCGTCCCCCACCAGGCCCACCTTGCCCAGGGCCACGGCATCCAAGTGGTAGACGCCGGGCACTACCACCTCAGGGTCACCCAGGTAAATCCCGTAGGTGGGCGTGTAGAATACCCGGCCAGACTGGTAGTATCGGTTTTCATACAGGGCCGACTGCTCCCACGTCTCCACCTGGAGCAGGCCGGGCAGCCCTTCCAGGCGCTGACGCTCTACCTGGGAGGTGTAGGGTTGCGTCACAAAGTACTGGACGTTGAAGAGCCCCATCACCTTGGCGAAGGTTGAGTCTACGAATCTTATGGTCGGCCTTACGGGCACTAACTCCACCTGGGATAGGACCACGCTGGCGCCCGTGGCCAGGGCACTTATCCTCCCAGAACCCAGAACGGCGTGGGAGGTCTTCAGAACAGGCTCCCCGTTCAGCCAGACCTCAATCTCGGTGCCAAGGAGGGAGACACGTATCTCATACTCCGTGGCCGGCCTGACGAAGGCAGAGGCCAGTACCGTGGGGGGATTGGTCCAGCGGGCCAGCTCCACCCGTCCCGAGTCCAGGTGCATGGTGAAGGCGTAGTAAGGGTCATTCTCGCTCTCGTGGAAGCGGAGCTGGAAAACGGCATCTTCACCGGGGCTGCCCTGCACAGCGGCCCTGGCCATGAGCCAGAAGTTGGTGACGGGCCCGCCCAGGGGGGTCGCCTGGGTACCCAGGGGGACTCTGGACAGGCTCAGGGGAGCGGGGACCTCCATATCCTTCACCAGGTCCCAGACGTTATTCCGAATCTCGATACCGCCGGCCCGGAAGCCTCCAAAGGCCGTGTGGCCGCTCACAGCGGGCCCCAGGGTGCGGCCCAGGTCTATAGCGATGAGGTGGGGCGGCCCGTAGATCCGCTCCATGAGGAAGGGTGTGGTGGCGAAAACCATGCCCGGCGAACCACCGGCTATCCTCTCGAAGGGGGCCATCTCGTCGGCCGACACCTTGTACGGCGTGGTCCACATCCTCAGGGCGGGTAGCTGCATACCCACGTTCAGGGCCGCGACCACCACGACCAGGGCGGCGACGGTGAGGGGCGCCCCCACCCGTAACAGCGCCCTGGCCCTGGCCTGCCAGTAGCGCCGGCCCTCCCGCAGCCGCTGGATGGCCGCCGCCAGCCCTATGGCCAGGAGCAGCGAGTAGGCCATGAGGGCCAGCCCCGTCCAGCGGGCGGGGCCTCGGACCAGGGAGAAGTAGGGCAGGTGGTCCACGAGGAAGGTATAGGCCGGGGAGGTAACGTTGGTGGCGAAAACGATGGAGATGGCGGCTATGACCAGTAGGGCAGCCACCCGGTAGTGGAAGCGCAGGAGGGAGGCCGCCACAGCCACTCCAGCCAGGGCCAGGGCGGCCACCTCCGCCCCGGGGGTGCTGACCTCCAGCCAGCGGGAGGCCAGGGCCACTGCCTCCCGGTAAGACAACAGGTTGCGGGATATGAACTCCACGTCGTAACCCCCCGTCTCCTCCACCAGAGGCAGGGTGGAGAGCAGCAGCCCAGCCAGGTAGTACCCAGAGAGGGGCACGGCGATGAGCACCGCCAGGAGCAGGAAGCCGCCCCGTGCGGCCTCGGAGGCCAGGGACAGGCGCTCTCCACGGGCAAAGGCCCTGGCCACGAAGAAGGCCAGGGAATAGACCAGAAGGGCTATGGCGACGATGTAGGTGAATCCCGGGATGGTGGAGGTGACGAACAGGGCGGCCACCACACCGAAGGCGAGGGCGCGCCCAAGGGACGGGCGGCCCAGTAGATTATCCAGGGCCAGAAACAGAAGGGGCACCAGGGCAAACCCGGCGGCCAGGGGCACCCCCGTGCGCAGCAAGGCCGCACGGTTGAAGACGTAAACTATGGCGGCCAGGGCCCCTGCCACCCTGGAGCCGGTGACCCGCCAGGCCAGGAGATACATGGTCACCAGGGCCAGAACGTCCAGGGACCACACCAGCAAGCGCATGGACAGGGCAGGGTCGCCGGTGACCTCCACCAGCCAGGTCAGGGCCAGCTCTGTGATGGTGAACCGGGACACATGCTTAGTTGTTCCTGGGAAGTGGGCATCGTTCCATATCTGGTGCCAGGAGTCGTCCCTAGCGGCGTAGCCAGCCACCAGGCTGGCCCCCATGTCGGAGCCCTTGGGCAGCCCGCTACTCCACAGCAAGGGCCCCAGCAGCGCTGTCTGGGAGAACAGGAACACCGCCAGGAGAGGGAACCAGCCGGCCGTGATGACCCGTCTGACGGGGCGCCACTTCTCGCGGGGTGAACGGTCCACTTCAAACCTCGTCGGGGAAAAGGGACAGCTACAGTGCTTATTCCTGGCCAGAGCTCACGCCCGGCATGACCCTCTCCATGGCCTTGCGGGCTTTGGCCCTCCCTTTGGCTAGGCGGTGGCCAGGCCAGTGAGCGTCATGGGTCCCGCCCGTAAGGTGGCCAAGGATGAGTGGCGCCTACCTTGCCAAATAAGTCACCGCCCAGTATTCTATCAGCGGCCTGATGGCCAGCACAACAGCCCAAGAGACTACGAGGTACGCCGTCGTCCTGGCCCCGCCTGCACCATCCTGGCGGCCGCCGTAGCAACCTTTTACTCTTCCCAGGTGAGACAGTCAAGGGCCACGGGGCCAACCTTAGAGCCTAATGGGCCGGAGGGCCGGCACCAAGAGGGTGTCTAGATAGAAGGGAGTAATTTGACCAAACGAAGGGTCCTTGTTCTGGGGTTGGACTCAGTGCCCGCGCCACTGCTATTCCAGCGGTTCAGAGAGCACCTGCCCAACCTGCGTTCTCTAATGGATGCGGGGGCCTATGGCGTGCTCATGAGCTGCGACCCGCCCATAACTATACCAGCGTGGATGGTCATGATGACCTCCAAGTCGCCGGGGCGCCTGGGTATCTACGGCTTCAGACACCGGCGCGGGTATTCCTACAGCGAGATCACCCTCCCCACCACGGCCTCGGTCCGCGAGCCCGCCGTGTGGGACATCCTGGGCAGCCGTGGCAAGCACGTAACGGTGGTGGCTGTCCCACCCAGCTACCCCCCGAGGCCCGTCAACGGCGAGATGGTGGGCTGCTTCATGACGCCGGACACCTCCGCCGCCTACACCTTTCCCTCAGACCTGAAGAAGGAGATCCAGGAGGCCGTGGGCGATTACATAGTGGATGTCACCTTCCGCCACGACGACCGGGACACCGTCCTCAAGGAGCTTTACGACATGACGGAGCGGCGCTTCGCCCTGTTCAAGCACCTGCTCCGAACGCGGCCCTGGGACTTCTTCATCGGCCACGAGATCGGCATCGACAGGCTCCAGCACACCTTCTGGAAGTACTTCGACACGGAGCACCACCTGTACCAGCCGGGCAACAAGTACGAGAACGTGGTCCTGGACTTCTACAAGTTCCTCGATGACCAGGTGGGCCAGGTCCTCTCCCTAGTGGACGAAGACACCGCTGTCTTGGTGACCTCGGACCACGGCGCCCAACGCATGACGGGTGCCTTCTGCGTCAACCAGTGGCTGGCCATGGAGGGGTATCTGGTCTTTTCCCAGCAGCCGCGGGAAGAGATGCCCCTGGAGAAGGCCAACATAGACTGGGCCAGGACCCGCGCCTGGGCCTGGGGCGGTTACTACGCCCGCATCTTCGTCAACGTCAAGGGCCGGGAGTCCCTAGGGGTGGTGCCTCAGGAGAGCTACCAGGACTTCCTGTCGGAGCTTACGGCGCGGCTCAAGGCCATCAAGGGCCCTCAGGGCGAGGTCTGGGATACCAAGGTGTGGCGGCCGGAGGAGCTGTACGACGCCTCCAACGGCGATGCCCCAGACCTCATGGTTTACTTTGACGACCTGCGCTGGAGGGCCGCCGGCACCGTGGGGCACGCCAGCGATTACCTGCGGGAGAACGACACAGGCCCCGACGACGCCGTGCACTCCAGGGAAGGCATCATCATACTGGCCAACGGCGGCCTCCATGGCCAAATCCAAGGCGCGCGGCTGGAGGATGTAGCCCCTACTATCTTGAGCTTGATGGGTGTTCCCATCCCGGAGGACATGACCGGTAGGCCCCTGGCGTGACAGCAGCCCCGGCCCGGAACATCGGCGCTACAGGTAGCCCAGGTTGCGAAGCCTGGTCTTGACCTTCTCCTCCTCCTCAGGGGTGAAGGCGCCGTCGTCCTCGCCGGCCACCTCTTGCAAGACAAAGAGAATGTAGCTCTCCACAGAGTCGAACTTGGCCTCCTGGGCCAGCCTCTGGATCTGCTGGTAAAGGGACTGGGGTACCTGAAGACTAACAGGGGCGCTCTCTTTAATTATGGTCAAAGAAAACCTCCGGCTCGTTATGTTCAGTAGGGGCGAAACCTTGTAGTCGTGCCCTACATTCTAAGGCTACTTTGCCCCCTGTCAAGGACATACGGCCAATACTTCAGATAGGCCGTGCCCAGGCACGGGAAAGAGGCGAATTCTTCTCGCCACCGACGCCCGGGGCGCCTGTTTACTAACCACTCTCTTACTCTGCACATCTTGTCCCGAAAGGCGGAATAGGGTATCCTATGGGCCGCCAGGCCGGGACACTTCCGGGAAGGTCAGGCAGAGTTTTGCTCAAAACAACAGGACTCCTGGTACGGCTTCTGACGCTCTCTGTTTTCACGTTGGGCTTGGCGGTAGCCTGCGATAGGGTGAGAGAGGCGCCCGCCCCGGCCCAGTACGATGCCCAGGTACCCATCGAGTGGTTCAAGCTGTACCTCCTCCTCTTCCGGGACACCCGCGGCATGACACCCCCCATCACCGCCCGCATCACCGGTTACGCCGGCGTGACCCTGTACGAGGCGGTGGTACCAGGCATGCCCACGCACCAGAGCCTGGCGGGCCAGCTTAACGGCCTGGCCCAGGTCCCTCAGCCCATCCCCGGCGAGGAGTACCACTGGCCCACCGTGGCCAACAACGCCCTTGGCTCCATAACCAGGCTGCTCTTCCCCCGCGCCGAAAAGGGCCACCGAGAAGCCATTGAAGCCTTGGAGGCCAAGTTTAACGAGAAGTTCAAGGCCCAGCTCGACCCGGACGTTTTCACACGCTCGGTAAATTATGGCGGCGATGTGGCCTTGGCTATCTACCAGTGGTCCCTGACCGATGGTGGCGCCACCCTGCCTAACTTCCCAGCCAACTACATCCCTCCCGTTGGGCCCGGGCTCTGGGAGATGACCCCCCGTAAGCTAGACCGGGGGATGCCCCAAGCGCCCCTGCCCGCTATGCAGCCCTACTGGGGCACCGTCCGTCCCTTTGTACTGAGCAGCGGTCAAGAGTGCGACCCCGGACCTCCCCCGGCCTACTCTGAAGACCCTAACTCCCAGCTCTACAAGGATGCGCTGGAGGTGTACAACACCGTACGCAACAACACCCCGGAGCAAGTGGAGACCGCCCTCTTCTGGGCCGACGACCCGGGTAAAACGGCCACCCCCCCAGGACACTCCGTGTCCATAGTCACCCAGGTCATCGAGCAGTACGGCTACACACTGGATGTGGCCGCCGAGGCTTACGCCAGGGTGGGCATCGCCGTGGCCGATGCCTTCATCTCCTGCTGGGCCACCAAGTACCGCTACAACCTGCTCCGTCCCATCACCTACATTCAGAAGGTCATCGACCCCTCCTGGAACAACCCCGTGGTCACCGACCCAGTGGAGACGCCCCCCTTCCCCGAGTACACCTCGGGCCACTCGGTCCAGTCCGCGGCCACGGCCCAGGTACTCACAGATATGTTCGGGGAGATGAGTTTCACCGACTGGACCCACTCCACCCTGAGCCCCGCACCCAGAGAACCCAAGACCTTCCTGGAGGCGTACCTGACCTCGCCGGGGGATACCTTGGACATCAGGCAGTTCACCCTCAGTCCGCGGACCTTCTCCTCTTTCTTCGAGGCAGCGGAGGAGGCCGCCATCTCCCGCCTGTACGGCGGCATACACTACCGCACGGCCATCGAACGCGGACTGGAGCAAGGGAAGTGCGTGGGGAAGCGGGTCAGCGCCTTGAAGTTCCGTAAGGACGGCTAGGGAAGGCGCCCCCGGGGGCCCGCGGCCAGCAGAGCTAGGCCCACAACCCTTACTCCACCTAGGACAGACGCCCTTTCATCACCGTCCTGTCTTCGCTGAGAAGCCCAGGCCGCCCTCGTAGGGGCGCATTGCCATGCGCCTCAAGGGTTTCTACCTCCGTCCTCTATTCCGGCAGCAGCCTATCAAGGCCGCCACCGATGTCATTCTTCGCCCTTCTCCGAAGAGCCCAGGAACTGGCGGGGGTGGGCCACCTCCAGGCCCTTCCTTCGCTTCCCTTCCTCAGGAGGACATGTCATCACCAACGTGCTAGAGTCCTAGAGGGAGCAGTGGGAGGCACAGCGGTCATGCAATGACCGTGGGAGAGTCTGGGTGGCTAGGCCTTCTCCCGCTGGGGTAGCCGGAACCGGCCCAGCAGCGACCTGACGTGGGCCCCCGCCGAGGCCAGCCTGGCCCGCCCTCTTCGGACCCAGCCCTCGGGGCCTTTCCCGCCCGCCAGCCTGCGGCCCCACAGCCCCCACCCACTCACCAGGGTCAGGCCAACCATCACCGAGACGAAGGTAAGGGCGGAGACCATCAGCCCCCGCTGGTATCGCCGCTGGGGCATGAACTGCAGCTTCAGGTTAGAGGCGCCGGCGGCCCCCGGCTCCACCCAGTAGCCGTTAAGCGTGCCAAAGGCCCGGAAGTGGGGCAGCCGCTGGTCGCCCAGACTGGCTCGCCAGCCCGCATGGTAGGCGTCCTTAAACACCAGCAGCCCGCCTTGGCCGCCCTCCAAAGTAGCTGTGTACTGGTCAGCGCTGTTGCGGACCAACGGGACGTCCACCCCGGGGTCGGCGTTGCCTAGCAGCAAGGCCAGCACTCCACCCTCCTGGTCCTGAGAGCTATCCGCCAGCAGCATGTGGACCAGGCGAGTCTGGGAATCGGGGCTGGCCACCACCAGCCGGGTGTCGGCAGAGGTAAGGGTGACGGGCTCGCTCAACATGAACCATTCCAGGCTATCCTTGGGGTGGACCCACGCTCCGTTGGGCAGCATGGGCTGCTCCATCCTCAGGTTGGCCACGTTCCCCTCGTTAGCCAGCCATACATCCACTGCCGGCGGCTCCGGGCTGCTAGCCATCACCAGTAGGCGGTAGGTCCCTGGCTTGGTGTGGGGCAGTTTGGTGGTGTAGAACTGGGTGTACCCCAGGTCCCCGAAGTCCTCGGCAGAGATATTCTCTAGGTTCTTGGCGATCTCGTTCAGAGAAAAGCCGGTCTGTGCCACCGCCTGAATAAAGTCTAGGGAACTGCTGCGGGAGGTGAGCCTGGGCGACAGCATCACGGCGCCGTCCCCCTCGGAGATGATGAGGATGGGCCCGCCTTTGTCTATGCGTGTATCCTTGGCCTGGAGGACCTGCTGACCTTCGATGTATAGAGTGAAGGTGTCCTCAATGGCCGCCAGGCGGACAGGCAGGTCCGAGGAGGTGGTCCTGGGTATGGAAGCCTTGGCCAGCACATCCCGCTTGTCTCGGCGGCTAATCTCCAGCCTGGCCACACCCTGGGACGGGTCGATTACAGCCTCGTAAAAGGTGGCATCGTTGCGGGTGCGGAAACGTATCCTCGTGGTCCCCATGGGATGGGCCGGGTCTGGGGGCTGTAGGGTTCCCTCCAAGACAAAGTTCTTGCCCCGGCCGAACTGGCTGGGTTGGTTTACTAACGCCGCCAGGGGCTCCACGTTCTCCTTCCTGGTCTCTACGGTACCCCTGGCACTCAGGTCCCAGGAGTAGGCCAGGGGAAGGCTGGCCCCCGCGGACTGGGCACCGTTGAGAGACTGCTCCAAGAGAGCGGTTTCCTCAGGTGCCAGTTCACTGGTGCCCTCCACCACCAAGAAGGAGGCCCGCTGGAGCATCTGGGCCATCTGGTCAGGCGGGAGGTCCCTCAGGCCCACTAGGGGTATCTGCTCTCGCGCCACCGAATGGTACTGGTAGAGCCCGTGCACCACAGAGACCGGGTCTCCCGCATACAACCCAAAGGTTGGGGTTAGCAAGGCCTTTCCGTCGCGGTAGTATGCGTTTTCGTACAGTACGCTCCCGCCCCACCGGCCAACCTCCGTCAGACCGGGCAACTGCTGGATGCGCTGGCGGTCGAACTGGCCGGTGTGGGGCTGCACC